>NZ_CP016293.1 GCF_001679785.1 Rhizobium leguminosarum | reverse complement strand
CGCAGAACCGGATGAGTTCGGTTTTGGCAGAGCTTCCCGATAATATAAGGCCGCAGTTGCCTTACTCGCATGTCCATAACGGCTTTCTGACCGCGGGAATCGACGCCGGCGTTTTCGGCATTGCAGCGCTTTCGCTGATGCTGCTGACGCCCGTGATAGGCGCGTGGAGAAAAGAACCGGGACCGGGCCGGGATTTAGCGATTGCGCTCGCTCTTCTACTCGTCAGCAGCTACGTCATAACAGGCAGCTTTGGCATCATGTTCAATCAGAAAAGCTTTGGATCCGATCTTCGCCTACATGGTCGCCCTTATTTGTGCGGATCGCGGCAGCACGGGCTTTGCGCCCGTTGTTCGGAGCTGACGTCTGGCACCCTTGAGCCTGCAACCCTTACAGCGTGCTTTGAATTGTCTGGGGCAGCCTAAGTGGCTCGGCGCCGGTGAAAGCCAGATCCGAGACCTCACCCGTTGACGAATAGCCGGAAACAAGCTCCGCCAAGGTCGCACGTGCAGCGATCATATCGTTCCGGTCCAACGCCGCATTGAGCACGTTGAGCCTTCGCGACAGCTCGGGCCAGGACAGGAAATCCTCGCGCGCCTTCATAATCCGAGGATGTTCGGTTGTTTCAGGATTATCCCCGATCAAACAGCTCTTCAAAGAGCTTCTCGCCGGGCCGAAGACCGGTAACCGACAGCTCGATATCGCCTTCGGGATTGTCTTCGTCGCGGACGCCAGTCCGGAAAGCTCTACCATCTTGCGGGCGAGATCGGCGATGCGAACCGGCTCTCCCATGTCGAGCAGGAAGACATCTCCGCCTTCCGCCATCGCGCCGGCCTGTATGACGAGTTGAGAAGCCTCCGAAATGGTCATGAAATAGCGGGTTATATCAGGATGTGTCAGTGTCACCGGGCCGCCCTCCTTGATCTGCTGCCGGAAAAGCGGCACGACGGATCCGGAGGAGCCGAGGACGTTTCCGAAACGGACCATGGAGAAATTCGTTCGCATTCTGTCGGTCGCCGATTCCGCCGCAAGCGCCTGCAGAACCATCTCCGCCAGCCTCTTGCTGGCGCCCATCACATTTGTCGGACGCACGGCTTTGTCTGTGCTGATCAGCACGAAATTCGAGACGCCGCATTTATTCGCCGCCCGTGCCGCGACCAGCGTACCCATGACATTGTTCTTGATGCCTTCCACGGCATTGTGTTCGACAAGGGGAACATGCTTGTAAGCGGCTGCATGATAGAGCGTCTGAGGTCGCCAGCTCTGCATGACATGTTCCATACGATCCTGATCGCGGACGGAACACAGAATCGGAACGATCTGCATATTTTCATGCTTGTACAGTTCGGCGAGCTTCTGCAATTCGGCATGGATATTATAAAGCGCAAACTCGTTCTGATCGAGGAGGATGAGGCTGGAAGGCCCGGTGCGCAGAATCTGACGACATAGCTCGCCGCCGATCGAGCCGCCAGCACCGGTGACCATCACCACCTTGTTGCGCATCGATTTGTCGAGTAGCTCCTGGCGCGGCGCGACCGCTTCTCTTCCCAGCAGATCTTCGATTTCCAGCTCTCGGATATCGGAGACGGCGATGCGTCCCTGAGCCAGGGCAGTGAGATCCGGCAAGGTGCGAACATTGACCCTGGCTTTACGGATGTGCTCCAGGATTTCGTTGCGACGCTGCCGCGATGCGGAGGGAAGAGCAAGAAGCACGTTGTGCACGCCGAGAGATTCGGCAAGCACCGGAAGATCCGAGGGGTCGTAGATCGGCAAACCACCCATGACGCCGCCCTTGAGACGCGGATCATCATCCAGATAGCCGACGACATTGAGTTCGGCACTGTTGATCAAGGCACCGGCCAGTTGCCGCCCGGCCGTCCCTGCCCCATAGATCAGCACCTTGGCGAGCATATTCTTGTGAAGGATGCGCTGGTAGGCATCCCCGAGCCAGTAGCGGATACCCAACCTCGACAGCCCGATCGCAATCAACAGAAGGAAGGGCTGGAGGATGCCGACGGTTCTCGGAACACCGGGGACGCTGAGTGCTGTAAATATCGTCATGAAGGCGACGCCGTAGATCGCAATCGCCTTCAGAACAGTAATGAAAGCAGCCATATTGGCATAACGGAAGATCGCCCGATACATGCCCATGACGATAAAGATGGGAAGGGCCATGCACAGTGAAACGAAGACCGGCAGCCACTGCACACCTGTCAGCACTGTCCATTCGTTCAGGCGGAAACAATAGGCCAGCCAGATCGTCAGAACACAAAAGCTGGAATCCAGCAGCAAGGCCAGAGCGCGTTTGGCAACCCGCGGCATCGCCAGCAGAGGGGCGACGAGCGCTTGCATCGGCATTAAGAACCATCCTGAGCGCGGCGTCTCAGTGGGGGTATTTTCGGGCATTGCTTACCAGCGTCTCGCGGATCAATCAGACAATCACCTTCTTGTCATTTTCTGCAACGAGCGCAACTGAAATAATCGAAAAGTAAGGTCTCCCGCACCGCTTATCTATGGTAGCTTAATGCCTTATTCCCTTACGGCGAATGACCTTCTCGGCCGTCATAAACAGGATGCTTATGTCGAAGCCGAACGAGCGGCGTTCGAGATATTCGACATCGAATTTTACCTTCTCCGGAATCGGCAATTCGTCCCGGCCATTGATCTGCGCCCACCCGGTCAGTCCGGGCAGGAGCTTGTCGACACCATGGGCCGTCCGCAACTCTATCAGATCATATTGATTGTAGAGTGCCGGCCGCGGGCCGACGAAACTCATCTTCCCCTCGATAATGCACCAGAGCTGTGGCAGTTCGTCGAGACTGGATTTGCGCAGAAACGAGCCGATGGGTGTCAGAAACCGATCCGGATTTTCGAGCAGATGCGTGGCAACCGTCGGTGTGTCGATGCGCATGCTGCGAAATTTCGGCATCAGGAAGATCTGATTGAAACGGCCGACACGTTTTGACCAATAGAGGACCGGTCCCGGCGAGGTAAGGCGAACACAAAGAGCGACGACAAGGATTGGAACGAGCAGGACCACCGACGCGATCAAAGCCAAGAAAAAATCCATCGCCCGTTTCAAACCCATGCTCCGCAGCTCTTCCGCCTCCATCGCCTGACCATCGCCATTCGCGCCGTCGCTTGCCGTATCGTCAAAAAGCGTTTCGCGTCAACTGCTGGGATGTAGTGTTTTTTCCATGAATCGGCTTGGTCGATCATCGCCTGCGGGGCTCTTCCGTCTCTCAAAATTTTCTCGGCCCTAACCCTCTGATCCGAAAGCCGGAAGCTGCCAACCAGAAACTATTTCGGCCTTTATTTCCGTTACACTCTGTTAACCATAATCGTTCGTGTCAACAGATCGTGAAGCGGGCAGCTGGGTCACAACGCCGATGGCTTAGTGTCGCTTATGCTTTCACAAAGCCTGCTTGCGTTTAGAAGCCCCCACCCGAACACCGGGTCTTTCCCTGGCTTCCCAATGTCGTCGGTAAATTGCCTTATCTTTGCCTCCAGACTTTCGTGCGACATATCAGGATCGCCAGCGATCAGCACCGAGACCGCCGCCGTGATGAAGGGCGCGGCGAAGGATGTGCCGGTTTTTTGTCGGGCGCCGGAGATGGACGCCGCAGTCCAGACCCCCACGCCAGGAGCGGCAATGTCAATATAATCGCCACGCACGGCACGGCGATAAGGGTTGCGCCCCTTGTCAACTGCCGTCACGGCAATCACTTCGTCATAGGCCGCAGGGTAAACAGGCTTTGCGTTCGGGCCATCATTGCCGGCGGCGGCCACCAGGATCATCCCGCTTTCAGTCGCCGCTTTCACGGATTTTTCGAGCACCGCGTTCGCCGGGCCGGTCAAGCTCAGGTTGACGACCTTGACGTCGCGCTGAACGAGCATATCCAGCGCCCGCACGAGGTCGTAAATGTTGGCGATATCCGCAGATTTTCCGGAGCGCTGAAAGGCATCGACGGCGATGAGTTCCGCTCCAGGCAGGAGCCCGGGGACGCGGCTGTCCGATGCACCGATCAAAAGGGCAGCAACGGCAGTACCATGCTGCGCGCCCGATTTTGTCGCCTCCCCTTCGCTGAGGCGGATGACCTCCAACCGCGTATTCGTCAGGGTCACATGATCGATATTGATCGCCGTGTCGATGAGACCGATGCGGGGCGGCTTGGCACATCGGGTGATCTCACTGGTCGGCCACCCGACGATCTCGCGGACGAGTGCGCACCCCTCCCCCGAGCAGCCTGCCTTATTCTCCGATTGCGGCTGGTAGAAATGGTTGAGATCGACCACGGCCGTCGCACTGCGGGCCACGACGGCAGCGCGCGCCGAATCGAGCGTCGTGCCTGCCGGCACGATGAGCCTCACCATTTCGCTGCCGATGAGCGAAACCTGGATGCGATCCTCAACGGCAAAGCCCTCCTGGGTCAATCCGGCAATCGCGTCTTCGTCAAGACCAATCGCGACGAGCTCGTTTTGCGCCTGTTCCGGCGTCGAGGCTGCGCGGCGCATGGGTGTACGACGCTCGCGGGATGGCCAGCGAAAGAGCGAGCGCAGATCATGGAAGCCGCCTCCGCCCCGATGGTATGCGGGATTGTCACGGTCTCCACCGCGGCCGTTATCGTCACCACCACCACCACCACTGCCGCCGTCATCTCCATCATCGTCATCGGCAAGCGCAGCGGGCATGGTGAACCCGGCGTCACCCAACGGCAGGGGCAGAACAGTAAGTACCCCGCCGATAGTTGCAGCAGCGAGGAGGCGCAATGACTTAATCTTGACTGTAAGCAGCATGGTCGGTCTCCTGCGGCAGTTTCCGATTGGATTCTCAGATCGAGAAGCCACTTTCGATCAAACTATCCCGAGAATACGTTTGACTCGACAGCTTATTCCCTCGCGTGCGAAAAAGCGAAATGACCTACGACACGCAGACAGTACCCGAACGGCTGGTTGCCTTCCTGCCGAACCTCAGGCGTTTTGCGATCTCGCTGTGCCGTTCCCGGGAATTGGCAGACGACCTTGTGCAGATGGCCTGCGAGCGCGCTATCCTCGCAGCCGACAGCTTTGTACCCGGCAGCCGGTTCGATGCCTGGATGTTCCGCATTCTGCGCAATTTGTGGATCGACCACCTGCGCCGCCAGAAAACGGCCGGCCCCCAAGGAGATCTGGAGGATGCGCGCGATGTGTCGATTCCCTCCGGCGAGGCTGCATCGCTTGCGCGCATGGATCTGCTCGAAGTGACCGCCGCCCTCCAAAAGCTGCCGGCCGAACAGCGTGAAGTGCTGGTGCTTGTCTGCGTTGAGGAGTTCAGTTACCGCGATGCCGCCGAGGTTCTCGCTATCCCGATCGGCACGGTGATGAGCAGGCTTGCCCGCGCACGGAAAAATCTGATGGAGCTGACGGGAATAAGTTTTGGCGAGAGACGTTCGCCCGATTCGAAAGGCGGCGTTCTATGAGCAAGAAAGATTTTGACGATGAAACATTGATGGCATTTGCCGATGGCGAACTGGACGAGACGCAAAGCCGCGCGCTGGAAGAGGCACTTGCTAGCAACGAGGCGCTCTGCGAACGCCTCGCCGTCTTCCTCGACAGCCGCCAGTTGGTGGGTGACGCGCTGAAACCCCTGATCGACGAGCCGGTGCCTGAGGCGTTGTTTGCTTCGGTCCGCAGGATGGCGGATGAGGTACGGCACCAAAAGCCGCAGGATAACGTCGTTTCCTTCCGTCCAAAACAACAGCAGCAGACGATGCGGCGCTGGCTCGTGCCGGTCGCGGCAAGTCTTGTGGCGATCGTGACCGGCGTTGTCGGTTTTGCGCTGGGCCGCATAAACCCGTCTGCATCGAATTCCGGCGCAGAGATCGCCGCTGTCCTCGATCGCGAGGTGTCTGGTCGGGACGTGACGCTGTCTTCCCCGGAAACAGTGCTGCATGTCGTCGCCTCATTCCGCGACGAACGCGGCGAACTCTGCCGCGAATATGAGCTGAAGCAGCCGAAAAGCAGCACCCTCACCGTCGCTTGCCGGCAGAACGGCGCCTGGGCGACGCGGCTCGCACTAACATCTGCGAAAGCCGACGGATACGTACCTGCCTCGTCACAGGAGACGATCGACGCCTATCTGGCCTCGATCCAGGCTGGGGAACCACTTTCGCCTGAGGAGGAACGAGAGGTTCTGGCCCCTGAATGAATATTTGCCATCAAAGGGAATAAGTCCTTCCGGGCGCCGTTCATCCCGCATCGATTGACGGGAGAACAGCGATGACAATGGCCTTTTTGAATAAACCGCAGCCCCGATTGACATTTCTCTGCCGCAAGGAGGACGAGGGGGTTATCCCCGCTCCCGTGCGCGCCAAGACGGCGCTGCCCGACTGGTTCCGCGGGCTGCCTGCCGTCGATGAGGCGCATGTCTCATCCAACAACAGCGGCTTGACCGTGAAGCGTTGCATGCCCTTCCTCGACGCGATGGCGACGGGCTGGGTGATCGGGCTGGCGGCAAGCGTACGCATGGAAATCTCCGACAATGGCAAAACGGTCGATTGCGGTTGGGATTTCGACCGCACGCTCGTCAGCAACCATGCCAGCCATCAGGTCGCTGGCAATCCGCGCGAGCCGCTGCCGCCGTGCAAGTTCCACAATTATTGGACCATCCGTACGCCGCCCGGCTGGAGCTGCCTGTTCGTGCCGCCGCTCAATCGACCGAATGGCGTCTTCGAGGTCGTTGCCGGGGTCGTGGATACCGACACCTACCAGTCGGAAATCCACTTCCCTTTCTTCGCCACCGGTGAGGACGGCCTGCATATGCTGGAGCGCGGCACACCGATTGTCCAGGTCATTCCATTCCGCCGCGACGCATCCGACCTCGACGCCGACATCCGCACCGAAAACCCGGAGGAAGGCACCGTTCGTAAGACGATCCTGCGCAAGACACTCGCATCGGACGGCTGGTACCGCCGCTTCGCCCGAGCGCAGCGATAGTTTTTTGACACGGATTTTCCGGTTCGCCGTCGCTGCCCATCGCAGCGGCGGTGCTTCCGCGTGTGTTGCAGATTCAAATTATCCTATTGAAAATATTTCTGTTTTTTGAGGAATAAACATCCCTCGCCGCCGTTTCTCCCTCGCAGCCAAGGAGGCTGTCACTCAAAGGAGAAACGTCATGAAGAAGTTCATCGCAATCCTGAGCGCGTTCCTGGTGGTCGGTGCCGCGGCACCCGTGCCCGCCATCGCCGATGACCCGGTCACACGCCTTTTGCAGAAGATGACGCAAAGCAACAAGGCGAGCCACGCCCGCTATAACCGCGACCGGGACGATGACCGGCGCAGCAGCTGGAGCTCGAACCGCAATTCCAACAGTTCGTCGAACTCCTCCCGGAATTCCAACTCGAATTCCAATTCGAATTCGAGCTCAAACAGCAGCTCCAATTCCTCGAGCAACTCCAACTCGAACAGTTCATCGAACTCTTCGAGCAATTCAAACTCGAACTCTTCCTCCAATTCCTCGTCAAATTCGTCCTCCGACGACGATTGAGGCTCAGTCTGAAACCCGAAAGGAGGGCGATCGTGGCCCTATATGCAATCGCCCCTCTGGACCCCCACGCCAACCGGCGTGGGGAACCCTCTATGGCAACCGAGCGCACCGTGCCGCTTGCCCGCGTCAAGCAGATCGTCGCGGCGATCGTGCTCGCCTTCAGCGCTATGCTGATCTTCCTGGCGATCGACGACCTCACCCTGAAGATGCAGCTGACACTCGCCGTCTTCGTCGCAACGATCACCGCCTGGACCATCCTCGACCTGCCGGACACGCCCGTGGCGCTCGCCGCCGCCGCTCTTCTGCCGGTCGTCGGCGCGATTGACGAGGATGTGCTTTACCGCTCGCTCGGCAATGATATCGTTTGGCTGATGCTGGCGGCCTTCGTTGTGGCCGGCGTGCTGCGTCAGGTCGGCGTAATCGAACAAATTATCCGTCGCCTGCTCGCCCGGTTCGCCACCGTGCAAGGCTTGTTCTGGGCGCTGACGCTTTTGATCTTCGCCACCGCCTTCATCATCCCCTCGACCTCGGCGCGCGCCGCCATGCTGGCACCGGTCTACCTTGGTCTCGCCACCGCGATCGGCAATACACGGGTCAACCGGGCGCTCGCGCTGCTCTTTCCCTCGGTCATCCTGCTCTCCGCCGGCGCTTCGCTGATCGGCGCTGGTGCCCACCTCGTCGCGGCCGGGATGATGGAGCGCCTGCAGGAGAAAGGGCCCGATTTCCTGGGCTGGATCGCGCTTGCCGGACCCTTTTCGCTGCTATGCTCGCTGCTCGCCTGCGCCGTGCTGCTGCGTCTTTTTCTTACCCGCGAGGAGCGGGCGATAGCGATCGCCGAGCGCAACGCCGACGAGGCCCTGACCCCTTTAACACGCCAGCAATGGCCCGTGCTCGCCGTGACCGGCGCGATGATCGTGTTCTTCGCAGCGCAGCCCATGCACGGCATCGGCATGCCGCTCATCGGCATCGCCACTGCCCTGCTGTTGGCGAACCAAAGGGTCTCCGGCCTACCGCTAAAGGCGGCACTCAAGAGCGTGGAATGGAACCTCCTGCTCTTCCTCGCTGGCACGCTCGTCATCGGCGAGGCGCTGTTGGAGACCGGCACCGCGAAAGTGCTGGCCGAGCGGATGGTCGACCTTGCCGGAAACAGCATCGCGGCATCGCCCGCACTCCTGGTCTTTTTCGCTGCCGTAGTCGCGACGCTTTCCCACCTCGTCATCACCTCGCGCACGGCGCGGGCGACCATTCTCATACCTGCGCTTGCCCTGCCGGTCGCGGCCCTCGGTGTTGACCCGCTCAATCTCGTCATGGTCGTTACGTTGGCGAGCGGCTTTTGCCAAACGCTGATGGTCTCCGCCAAGCCGGTAGCGCTATTCGGCGCGATGGATCCGCCCCCCTTCGGACAGGCCGACCTGTTCCGGCTCGCCGGTTGGCTGATTGTGCCCTTCGTGGTGCTGCTAGTCGTCTTCGCCACACTCGTCTGGCCGCTGCAGGGCCTGCCGCTGTACTGAACAGTACGGATAGACAAAAGGGAAAGACCGCTGCGTGCGGTCTTTTTTATTTAGTCGGCTAATTTATTTTTATAACGCTGGAATAGCCTCGGGGCTGTCCCGTTCCTCCCCTGTCACATCGTTGTCATAGTAGAAAGGAACATCCCATGTCGTTCACGGTTCTCGTCGCGCCCTCCGGTTTCAAGGAAAGTCTGTCGGCAGATCAGGCCGCGGATTGCATAGAAAGTGGCGTTCTGCGCGCCTTTCCCGGCCTTACCGTCATCAAAACGCCAATGGTCGATGGCGGCGAGGGTTTCACCAAGGCGCTCGTCAGGGCGACCGACGGTACGCTTCACCAGATGACGGTGACCGGCCCGGTCAACGACCCAGTCGAGGCGCATTTCGGGTTTCTTGGCGGCAACGACGAGCCGACCGCCGTCATCGAGATGGCCGCAGCCGCCGGGCTCAGCCTCGTGCCGCGCGACCAGCGCAATCCTTGCGTGACGACGAGCTATGGCGTTGGCGAACTGGTGCGTGCCGCGCTCGACCGAGGTGCACGCCGCATCCTTCTCGGTTGTGGCGATAGCGGCATCAACGATGGCGGCGCCGGCATGGCCGAAGCGCTCGGCATCCGTCTCCTGGACCAGGAAGGCAATCGCCTGCCCCGCGGCGGCGCAGCTCTTTCCCGCCTCGCCGCCATTGATATGAGCGGCCGCGATCCTCGTCTTGAAGGCGTACGCATCGATGCTGCCGTCAACTGGCATAATGTCCTCCTCGGTGAACGCGGTGTTGCGCGCATTTTCGGGCCGCAGAAGGGCGCAACGCCGATGCAGGTGGAGCTGCTTGCTGCCGCCATGGAGACGTATGCCACGGCGATTCGGTGCACGACCGGCATCGATGTCGGTATGGCGCCCGGGTCCGGCGCCTCCGGCGGGCTTGGTGCCGCGATACTCGGCCTCCTCGGCGGCAGATTGCATCCGCGATACGACATCGTCATGCAGTATCTGGAGCTCGACCGGTTTATCGCACAGGCTGATTTGGTCATCACCGCGGAAGGCAGCCTTGACGGGCAAACCCCATATGGAAAGGTGCCTGCCGAAGTGGCTGCACGGGCAAAAATTGCCGGAGTGCCCGTCATCGCACTCGCCGGCACCATCGGCAAAGGCGTACGCCTTAATTTCGAGCATGGCATTGATGCCTTTGCGTCGATCCTGAGCAGGCCCTGCTCGCTGGAAGACGCCATCTTCAGCGCCCCGAAACTACTCTCCCGGGCGGCAGAGGATGCAGTCCGCATGGTCATGGTGGGCATGAAGCTTGGGGCACGCTGGCGCCAGGTTGCCTGACCTTGAGCAAGGGTAAAGGGACAAAGTCAGCTTCTGCAAGCACCAATTCATCCCGTCTTGGCTCTCATCGGCGAATTGCTGCGGGCAAGGGCCATCAACATTGGTCCGATAGCGAATTCCCCTTTCTCGGCGCGTCGCGTCAGGTCGCGCAGGTAACCGCCGGCGGAGTTGATGTGCCCTGCCCTTTCGAGAACGCAGGCCATGACGGTGGCCGCATTTTCAGGTCCCATGATTTCGCAGGCCTGCTCATAGGCCGATGGGCTAACGCCGAGCATCGAGCGAACGACCACAGCCGCGGTCATCAGCTCGCGCCATGTGCCGACCGAGCCCTGCGGTCCATAGGCTGCGATTTCCGGGCAGGCCTGCAGCACCAGCCCCAGTGGGAAGGATTTGAGCGCGGCGCTGGCAGCGGGGGCAGAACTTGCGGCCGGCACACCCCCGTTCTCCTCTTCATCTTTCTGTATTCGGACTGTCGGTTCGGCCCGGCCCCCCGATCGATCATCCGCCGTTGCGTCCTGCTTCATTTCGGAAGCTGGTTCAAGTTCAGTAATGGATTGTGGATTTGAATTCTGTATGTGCCGCTCATAATGTTGGGCATTGCCGCTATGATTTTGAGCTTTAACCTGCATTTCCAAGTGATTGGTGATTTCTTCGCGCAGCAGCTCCAATTCGTCGAGTGCGGCGGCAACCTGTTCGGCGGAAGGCGACCTTGGCAGCCGCTCGACGACATCGCGAAAATGCAGATGAATCCGGCTCCAATCGCCGGCGGCGCCCTCCTCCAATGCCATCTCGATGAGCTTGGCGACATCGCGCCGGCAAAGCGTCAGGCGTTCTCTGAGCCGCTGCAGGTGCAACCGTTCCGCAACCACCTCTGCCGCCAACCGCTCGATTTCCTCAGCACGCACCAGCAGCGGCGCCAGCGAAAAACCGAATGCCTCGCGGATTTCCCCACCCTGCTCCTTGCGGGCGTAGCGCTTGCCGTTCGGGCTGTCCTTGCGGATCAGCAGCCCGGCCTCGATGAGGGTCGCCAGGTGGCGACGGATCGTCTGCTCCGCCATTCCATGTGCGCGCAGCGAGAGCTGTGCATTGGAAGGGAACACCACGAGCCCGTTTTCCTCAGAGAGCTCCCCCTTGGGATGAAAGCTCAGCAAGGCGTTCAAGATAGCGAGCGCCCGGTCGGTGATGCCGAGCAGCGGCTTGGCCTCGCATAGGGCACGATAGAGTTTCCACTTGTCGATAGATTGGCCGGGCTCGATTTCTCGAGCAGCCGCCTGGCTTGCTAACATGCCAAGCGTCATCGACCGCCGCCCGAAGGGCGTCGTCACATTTCCGCTTTCCATTTTCTTCGCCTTCTTCAAGGCAAAAGATCGCGGCTCACCAAATTCGGTGCCAAAGACTCTTGACTATGATTCGCGGAAATGTGATTCTCTGGGTGTCTAGATCAGAGAGGGCTTCCGCGACGGCAACGTTCGGGGGCCTTTTCTTTTGCTTATTGATCTCCGTTCTTGGTCAAATCCTGTGTCTTCTCGAACGCCTCGTAGAGACGATCCAGATTGCTGGCGATGTAGGCTCCAAAGGCGGACGCCTTCTCCGCCTTCAACGCGATGGTGAACTGTTTCCCGTCATCCTTGATCTTCGCCTTGACCGCGCCGTCCTTGCGCTGCCAGGCGTGAGCGGCGGGCTGAATCGCCGCTATAGATGAGGCCTGTTGTTGCCTCCTGCTGATGAAGGCAACCAGCATATCGAAGCGGGCATCCGGCTCGGCCGTCCCGAATTCCGCCGATCTGGTGAACTCGATCGCTCGTGCGGCAATGTTTTCGGTCTCGAATTTCACTGACAGATCGTGCCAACGGTCACGGCCGGTGGCCTTGGCCGCGCCGATCGCGGTCAGGACTTCGGCTGGGATTCGCTTGGTGACGGACAGCATCTTGGAAACCGTCGTCTTGTCGGCGCTGAGTGCTGACATGATCGTTTCCCTGTCGAAGCCCAACGTGTCGAGCTTGTCGGCAAACATAGTCCTCTCGATGAAGGAGAGATCAGCGCGTGCCGAATTCTCCTGGCCCTGCGCAATGACGTGGTCGCGGTCGTCGAGTTTCTTGACCACGGCGCGGACGGGTCGGCCGAGTTCCTTGGCGGCCCGAGCGCGACGGTGGCCGAAGGCAATCTGATATCGGCCGTCCTTCTCAGGATGCGGACGGACGAGGATCGGCGAATCCTGGCCACGCAGGCGGATCGCCTCGACCAATTCGCGAAACTGTTCGTCGGTATGCGCCACCCGGTCCGTCACGAAGGAATCTTCGATCAAGGCAGGGTCCAGATCAATCACCGTCTCACCGGTCGCCAGCTTTTCCTCGATCGCTTTGGCCGCATCGGCCTTGGCAGCCAGCGCATCGATACTGCGCGTCACGGCACCGAGAGCGCCGATTCCCTTATAGGTAATCTGCTGCTTCTCGTCCCTGTGGAGCGGTTCGTCCTCATTGTTTACCGCGGTAAACTTCTTGGAATCGTCCATCAGGCCCGAAAGGAGATTCTTACGCGCCATCAGCCAGCTCCTCGTCCCAGTTTACCGCAGTAAACTTCTCGGTCATTTCCGCCCCCATGCCTTGTGGATGAGATCGGCGATCTCGGTATTGACGGAATCCATCGCCTCCATGGCGCGGTCATAGGTCGCGCGGGTAAACTGGTTCCGCTCGACTTCGTAAAGCGTCTGGTTGGTCATCGCCGCATCGGAGATCGCGACGCTGCGCAACATCGGATTGGTGAGTACATGGTTCTTGAACATCGAACGCATGAAGGCGACCATTTGCGTCTGCGGCCCGTCCTGCGGATCGTAGCGGGTGACGAGATACCGCAGCCAGTCGAGGTTCATGTTGCCGCCGGCACCTTTCAGTGTGTTCAGCACCTCGCCGAGCATCTGCAGGAATTGGCACATCGACATGACGTCGAGCATCTGAGGATGAACGGTGATCAGAACTGCCGTTGCGCCGCAAATGGCGCTCATGGTCAAAAAGCCGAGCTGGGGAGGGCAGTCGATGATGACGACGTCGTAATCGTCGGCGACCGAGGACAGCGCCTCGTCCAGCCGTGCGAAGAAGACGCGTCCATAGTCACCCGCCTTGCCCTGAGCAAGGACGCGCGGCGTATCGTGCTCGAATTCCATCAGCTCGAGATTGCCCGGCACCAGATGAAGGTTCGGGAAATTCGTCGGACGGATGATCTCTCTCAGCGGACGCCGCTGATCGTCATAACGAATGGCGGCGTAGAGCGTCTCATTTTCGTTGACGTCGAACTCCGGCTGAAAACCGTGGATGGCGGAGAGAGAGGCCTGCGGATCGAGGTCGACGGCAAGGACACGATGACCCGTCAGGGCAAGATGCTGGGCAAGGTGTGCCGCACTCGTCGTCTTGCCGCTGCCACCTTTGAAGTTGACGACGGCAACGACCTGCAGATGTTCGTTGCCGCGGCGATGACGCATATAATGCGTTCCGGCGCGGGCATTGTGCTCCAGGAAGCTGCGCATCTCTTCCATCTGCTCCGCCGTATAGGATCGACGTCCCGATGGCGTGACCTGGGGAAGGGCGCCTTTGCCTTCCAGCGACAGGTTGCGAAGATAGCCGCTGGTGACACCGAGGAAACGCGCCGCTTCGGCAAGCTGAAATTCCCTCAGACCCTTCAATGCACGCGGCGGAAACATCTCGAGCCGATGCTGCTTCAGCTTGTCGGACAGTTCCTGCGCCTGACCAATAATCAGCTGGTCGACATCAGAAATTGCTTTTTCTATCTGCGGTGCCATATTCATGGAAATCTCGAAAATGCGATTTAAAAGCCCCAGGCGCTGTGAAACCGCATTTAGCGCCGATTCTGGAGGGGTGGCAAGGCAAATAGGGTTAACAAGACCCTACCGCGAGGTTGTCCAATCTTTTTCAAAGGCTTGAACATACCGCCCGGTGCCGCTGTCCGACGTGGCAATCCCCATTCGCCGGCCGAATCGCGAGAGCAAGGCCGCACAACCGGCATCATAGCCGATCGGATACGTCGGAATCGAGATATCGAGCGTGCACAGCCCTTTGAAGTACGTCCGCATTGGGCAAGCACCTGGACAGTCAGTGGCTGTTCAGTGCCGCGTGGCGGAGAGCCGTCATGATTACTTGCCTGGGGGAGGGGACACGCCGCTCCCCCCGAGGTCCTCCAACAGAGCGCCCAGCGCAAAGTCCAGGCGATAGCGGCGAATTCAACGCCCAGCTCGACGCCGTCCCTCAGATAGCGATCCAGCAAACGCCAAATCGCAAACAGGCCTCTTTCGGGAAATGCCACTGATTGTCCGGTCGGCCCGCCAGCCGCAACGCTGCGATACCCGCCTATTCGCCGAGCGGAAGGGTGATATCCGCTGCGGAGGCTCCCGATGTCAGACCGCGACTTTCCGCCTGCGCCATCGCCTTCACCAGCGCGATGACCGTTTCGCGGATATTGCTGTCGGCGATCTTCAGAAAAGCGCGGTTGAGCACCAATCCCTCTTTCGTTCGCAGGAATTCGGCGACCGGATCCATATTCGCGGATAGATCCAGCCCGTGCAGCGTCAACGGCTCGGAACTCTCCTGTTCGAAGAAGAAGCTCGGCGACGTGTGCAGCACCTCGGCGATCCGCTGCAGCCGGCTCGCACCGATGCGGTTGATGCCCTTCTCGTATTTTTGAACCTGCTGAAAGGTTACGCCGATCTGCTCGGCAAGCCGTTCCTGGCTCATCCCGAGCAACTGCCGGCGCATTCTGATGCGCGCTCCGACATAGCTGTCTATTGCATTCGCTGTCTTGACATTCATCGCGTGTTTTCAGCCTCGATCGCATTTTCAATCGGCGCAGCTGTAGTATCCCCCGCATGGCTTTTCCATGGTTGTTTTCATATAGCACAGCGGATATGCGACGATCGCGGCCGACTGTGATATGAAAGCCCCCCGTCCAAAGACGTGAAATCACGCAGAAATCACTCGGCGGCAGCGCAAATCGAGCAAAAGCCGTACCAATACGGATAAAACTGGGCTGTAATTGCGTCCCGGCTTACGTTAAATGCTCTTCAGCGACCGTCGCACGAGAGTCTTCCCAGCCCCGATCGCCCGAAAATCCATCGAACAAAAGCGACGTCGCACGGCACCGGCTGTGCCCGTGGAGGAGAAGTATTGATGGCAACCGTTGCCGAGAGCCCGCCCCATTTCGAAAAAACAACGATGTCTATCCTCGTGGCGGTCAGCTTCTGCCATATGCTGAACGACATCATGCAGTCGCTGCTCGCCTCACTTTATCCGCTGTTCAAGGCGAACTACGATCTCGATTTCGTGCAGATCGGTCTCCTCACCATGACTTTCCAGGTCACGGCTTCGCTGCTGCAGCCACTGGTCGGCATCGTCACCGACCGCTGGCCGATGCCCTATTCGCTGCCGGTCGGCATGGCGAGTACCTTTTGCGGCCTCATTCTACTCGGTAATGCCGGCAGCTTCGAACTGCTGCTGGTTGCCGCAAGCCTGATCGGCTTCGGCTCGGCGGTCTTCCACCCGGAATCTTCGCGTGTTGCCCGTCTTGCCTCTGGCGGTCGCCACGGTTTCGCGCAATCCTTCTTCCAGGTCGGTGGCAATGCCGGCCAGGCGATCGGTCCGCTGCTTGCCGCCTTCATCGTGCTGCCGCTCGGCCAGCACAGCGTCTCCTGGTTCGCCGCCATCGCCATGGTCGGCATGGTCGTGCTAAGCTGGGTCGGCAACTGGTACATCAGCCACAGGCGCCAGAATGCCAGCAAGCCGGCAATAAGCCGGACCCTGCCGCTGCCGCAGAACAGAGTTGTCTGGGCGCTGCTCATTCTCGTGCTGCTGACGGCGACGAAGAATGTCTACATGGCCAGCGTGTCGAGCTACTTCACCTTCTATGTCATCGACAAGTTCGAACTCAGCGTGCAGCAGGCACAGCTGATGCTTTTTCTGTTCCTCGGCTCAGTTGCCGTCGGCACGTTCCTCGGCGGGCCGATCGGCGATCGCTTCGGCGCGCGTTTCGTCATCTGGTTCTCGATCCTCGGCGTCATTCCCTTCGCGCTCCTGCTTCCCTATGCCAACCTCTTCTGGACGGGTGTGCTCAGCGTCGTCATCGGCCTGATCTTCGCTTCGGCCTTCTCTGCAATCGTCGTCTTCGCGCAGGAGCTGGTGCCCGGGCGCGTCGGGCTGATTGCCGGCGTCTTCTTCGGCTTTGCCTTCGGGGCAGGGGGGCTTGGTGCAGCACTGCTCGGCAGTTTCGCCGATACTCACGGTATCGATTTCGTCTACCGCATCTGCTCCTATCTGCCGCTGCTCGGTCTCCTCACGGTCTTCCTGCCGCGTATTCCGAAGCAGAAACCAGTCTGAGGCGACATCGCTTACGGACAATCGATCAAGCCGGAATGTCACCGACACTCCGGCCCGGTTCATCATGCAGTTTCGCACGTCGCCTTCGCCCATAGGCCCGAACGTATTTTTCTCCTCCTATGGGGAAGAGGGATCACCATTCCTTTAATCCACTATTTTTATAGATAATATTCGTGAGAATAATGACGTCGGTCTCGGCACGATATTGGAAGGAAATGGCATGTCTGCTCACAAACTGGTCGGCCTTGCGGGTAGCTTCAACCGCCCCTCGAAGACCTTTGCGCTTGTCGAAAACATTGCCGGTCTCGCCGGCGAGAAATACGGATTCGACAACACCATCTACGACCTGACCGATGTCGGCCCCTCGCTTGGCCAGGCGCTGCGCCGTGACGATCTCGACAGTCGCGCCAGGGAAGTCATCGACGACGTCGTCAATGCCGATGTGCTGGTCATCGGAGCGCCGACTTACAAGGGCAGCTATCCCGGCCTCTTCAAGCATCTGATCGACCTGATCGACCCCCATGAGCTGCGCGCCAAGCCGATCATCATCACTGCGACCGGCGGCGGCGACCGGCATGCGCTGATGGTCGAGCACCAGCTCCGCCCGCTCTTCGGCTTTTTCATGTCTTACACGCTGCCGACCGCGGTTTACGCGTCCGACCGCGACTTCACCGATTACCGTGTCTCATCCGATCCACTTTCCAAGCGGATCGGGGAGGTCATCGGCGAGCTCGAGGCGTTCTTTCCTGCGCGAAATCAAGCGCTGATTGCTGCCGAATGAGGAATGCCGGAATGGGCTTGAGACGGCGCCGAGGAGGCGCCGTTTTCAGTTTGGAGCATGCTCTCAAGCCGCAATTAATCCATAAATTTGGTGGAAATTTATCCTGCCGATATCGATGGCAGGGCAAGAGTTTTTCCGGCCCTTCCTCCACATCAGACATTCGTGCTTCGCTCCCGATCCGCGCATTTGCCATGATCGGCCTGCTCGGGGCGTTCGGCCTCATTCAGTCAGACGGGATATACAATGACCAAGAACAAAAATCTTCACGGCTTCCACCTTTCGCGCCGCGCGGCTCTTGCCGCCATCGCCGTTTCCGCGGCCGCAGTCTTTTCCTTTGCAGCACCCGCGCCTTCCTTTGCCGAGGACAAGTCGGTCAAGGTCGGCATCATGGCCGGCGAGGAGGAGGATATCTGGCGCGTGGTCGCGAGCGAGGCGGGCAAGAAGGGTCTCAAGATCGAGACCGTCATCTTCAACGACTACACCCAGCCGAATGAAGCGCTGGAGCACGGCGAAATCGATGCCAACGCCTTCCAGCACCAGCCCTATCTCGACAACCAGATCCAGCAACACGGCTATCACATCGTTCGCGTCGGTTATACCGGGGTCTGGCCGATCGGCCTATACACCAAGAAATACAAGTCCGTCGCAGAGATCCCGGAAGGTGCCGTCATCGGCGTGCCGAACGACCCCTCGAACGAAGGCCGTGCGCTGCGCGTTCTCCAGAGCGAAGGCCTGATCAAACTGAAGGAGGGCACCGGTATTCTCGCGACCGTCGCCGACGTCACCGACAATCCGAAGAAGATCGAGATCAAGGAACTCGACGCCGGCATCGTCGGCCGGTCGATCGACGATCTGGATGCCGGTATCGTCAACACCGACTGGGCGCTGAAAAGCGGTCTTTCGCCGGCCGAACGCATCGCCCAGGAGCCGATCGCCGACAATCCGTACCGCAACTTCATCGCCGTCAAGGACGACAACAAGGATGCCGAATGGGTCAAGGCGCTTGTGTCTTCTTATCAGAACGACACCGTCAAGGCCGAATTCGAGAAGGTCTACAAGGGCACCGGTCTCAGCGCCTATTGATCAGAGGCAGGGCTGGGGTTAGAGCCTTTCCGGGTTAGATTGCAGCATTCTGTTGGCTCAAACGGAGTCGGATGGTCGACCGGCCGGCGCGTGTCGTAGCCCAGCTCGCCAAGCCGGCCGGTCGATCAGCCGGCCCGTTTCAGCCAACCCGAAGGGCCGGGCATCTTTCCGCCAGGGCAAAGGCGATCGGCTCGGACGTACCAAGGGGTATGCCCGTCGCCAATCGCCTTTGCCCTGACGAAAACCTGCTCCGGCAGAATGCTTCAAGCTAACCCGGAAAGGCTCTAAGGCCTGCCGAGAGGCGGTCCGGGCGTTCTCTGCCCGGACCGCCTTCAGTATTTGTAAGGAAAGCCACATGAATTCCCTTGTTTCCACCACGGTGATCGAGGCACAGTCGCAAGCGGCGGCTTCCGAAGAGGTGGTGAGGCTGACCGACGTGAAACGGCGGTTCGGAGCCACTGCAGCCCTCGACGGTATTTCGCTGACGGTGAAGAGAGGCGAGATCCTTGGCATCATCGGCCGCAGCGGTGCCGGCAAATCGACGCTGATCCGCTGCCTGAACGGCCTGGAGCGCGCCGATAGCGGCGAGATTCTCATCGAAGGCCGAGATATCACCGGACTTTCAGAACAGGAATTGCAGCCGCTGCGCCGCCGCATCGGCATGATCTTCCAGCATTTCAATCTGCTTTCTGCCAAAACCGTCGAGGAAAACGTCGCGCTGCCTCTGAAGATCGAGGGTCTTGCAAAGAGCGAGCGCCTGAAACGGGCGCATGAGCTGCTCGAACTCGTCGGCCTTGCAGACAAGACGAAGGCCTATCCCGCATCGCTGTCCGGCGGCCAGAAGCAACGCGTCGGCATCGCCCGGGCGCTGGCGGCACGCCCGGCACTGCTGTTGTCCGACGAGGCGACATCGGCGCTCGATCCGGAAACGACCCGGTCGATCCTGGCATTGCTGAAGGACATCAACCGTAAGCTCGGACTGACCATTCTGCTCATCACCCACGAGATGGAAGTGGTACGCGGCATTGCCGATCGCGTCGCGGTCATCGATGCCGGGCGCATCGTCGAGGAAGGGCAGGTCTGGTCGGTCTTCGCCAATCCGCAGGCTGATATCACCGGGAGCCTGCTCGGCGGCATCCGTCCGCAGCTTCCTGAACATATCGCCGGTCGGCTGTCGGCGACGGCGGGCAGCGAGGTCATTCTCAGCGTCGATCTCGCCGGGCCGCAGGCGCAGGGCGCGCTGTTTGCCGAACTCTCGGCGGCTCTGCCGCATTCCTTCCGCCTCGTCCATGGCGGCATCGACCATATCCAGAACCAGCCGGTGGCGCGGTTCTTCATTGCCGTTCCCGCGCGCGACCCCGCGCTTGCCGGGAAGGTCGAACAATTCCTGACGGCTCGGTCCGCCCGGGTGGAGGTGCTTGGTTATGACACCGATCATGCTTGAACTGCTTATTCGCTCTCTTTGGGAGACGGTCCTGATGACCCTCGCCTCGGGATTGATCTCGCTCGTCGCCGGCCTGCCGCTCGGTCTTGCCCTGGTGGCCACGGCGCGCGGCGGCATCGCCGAAAACCTCTGGATCAATCGCCTGCTCGGCGCAGTCATCAACGGCTTTCGCTCAGTGCCTTTCATCATCCTGCTGGTGGCGCTGATCCCGCTGACGCGGCTGATTGTCGGCACCGCGCTCGGCACCTGGGCGGCCATCGTGCCACTCGCCATCGCTGCAACGCCCTACTACGCCCGCATCGCCGAAGTATCGCTGCGCGAGGTCAACCGCGGGCTGATCGACGCCGTGCGCGCCATGGGCGGCAACCGCTGGACGATCATCCGCGAGGTGTTGGTGCCTGAAGCGCTGCCGGGCATCGTCGCCGGTTTCACCGTCACGCTGGTAACGCTGATCGGTGCCTCGGCCATGGCGGGCGCGATCGGCGCCGGCGGCCTCGGCGATCTCGCCATCCGCTACGGCTATCAGCGTTTCGAAACCAGTGTGATGATCGCGGTGGTGGCCGTCCTCATCGTGCTCGTCTGCGGCATCCAGTGGCTTGGCGACCGGCTGGTTGCCAGGCTGGACCACCGATAAGTCAGCGCCGGAACTGGGCAGCGGGGTGAGCGGCGGGCAACCTGCCGTTCCCGCCGCCGAAAAGCTTCTGCCGCAAGGGTCCTACAGCATAGTCCGCCTTGAAGATACCGCGCTCCTGCAACACCGGAACGACGAGGTCGACGAAATCGCGCAGGCTTTCCGGCGCCACTGTCCGCGCCAGGTTGAAGCCGTCGATGCCACCCTCTTCGATCCATGTCGTGAGATGATCGGCGATCTGTTCCGGCGAGCCGACCACCGGTTTCATCCGGCTGCCGAGTATCATCTGGTCGATGATGTCACGCAGCGTTACCGGCTTTGGCGCCTGTTTCGTAATGGCCGCAAGTGCGGATTGATTGGCGTTGGTCGAGCTCTGGTCGATGACGTCGTCCAATCCATACTTCGAAAAATCGACGCCTGTCGAAGCGGAATAATGCGCAAGCGAGGTCTCGACACTCGCATGGCGGCGATAGTCCTCCAGCTTGTCCTGGGCTTCCTTCTCCGTCCGCCCGACGACAACAGTGATCAGGCTCAGGATCTTCAATGCGTCGGCGCCGCGGCCGAATTCCTCCGCCTTCGCCCGCAGCGCATCGACGGTCGGCCTGGCCGCCTTGGGATTTGGCCCGGCAATGAAGACGCATTCGGCGTGGCGGGCGGCGAAATCCTGCCCGCGGGCCGAGGCGCCGGCCTGGAAGAGCAGGGGCGTGCGCTGCGGCGAGGGTTCTGAGAGATGGATGCCTTCCATCCGGTAATATTTGCCGTCGTGACGGACAGAGCGCACTTTGGAGGGGTCGGCATAGACACCGCCTACCTTGTCGCGCACCACCGCATCGTCGTCCCAGCTGCCTTCCCAGAGCTTATAGAGAATTTCGAGATATTCTTCGGCTGCGTCGTAACGCGCATCATGTTCCGGCAGCTTGTCGAAACCCATGCTGCGGGCGGCGCTGTCGAGATAGCCGGTGACGATGTTCCATCCGATCCGTCCCTTGGTCAGATGGTCGAGCGTCGACATGCGCCGCGCCAGCAGGAAGGGCGGCTCGTAGGTGGTGTTGACGGTCACGCCGAAACCCAGATGTTTGGTGACATAGGCCATCGCCGAAATCGGGATCAGCGGATCATTGACCGGGATCTGCGCGCCCGTCTCGATCACCGGTGCCGGGCTGCCCCTGTAGACGTCGTAGACACCGACGATGTCGGCCAAGAAGATGCCGTCCAGCTTGCCACGTTCGGCGGTCTTGGCAAACTCTGTCCAGTAGTCGAGATCGGTATAATGCACTGAGCGGTCGCGCGGATGCATCCACAGGCCGTGGTTGATATGCCCGACGCAGTTCATGTCAAAGGCATAGATCTGCATGGTCTTCATGAGGCGGGTCCCAAAGCCGGCAATAGAAATCAAGGATTTGCCGCATTAATTATCCCATGATGCCGAAAAGTGTGAGCGGTGTTCGGACGACATCATGCTCTAACTATATAATGTAGAACAGGATTCAGATTTTAGCCGGCCCGGCCTAAAATCATCCTCTTCGGGCTCTATCGCACGATGAGCCTGTGAAATGGTAGGGTGGGGATGAAAAAAGCCGGAGGAACCGCATGACGAAGAAGACGCTGTCGGATTGGGCGGAGCTTGCGCAAAAGGAACTGCGCACCTCGCCCGAGAAGCTGACCTGGCAGACGCCGGAAGGCATTGCCGTCAAGCCGCTCTATACGGCCGAGGATCTCGATGGCGCCGGGCACCTTGGTTCGCTTCCCGGCTTTTCGCCTTTCACCCGCGGCCCGCGCGCGACGATGTATGCCGGCCGGCCTTGGACGATCCGCCAATATGCCGGCTTCTCGACGGCGGAGGAATCGAACGCCTTCTATCGCCGCAATCTGGCGGCCGGCCAGAAGGGCCTGTCGGTCGCCTTCGATCTTGCCACCCACCGCGGTTATGACAGCGATCATCCGCGCGTCGAGGGTGATGTCGGCAAGGCGGGTGTGGCAATCGACAGCGTCGAGGATATGAAGATCCTGTTCGACGGCATTCCGCTTGGCGAAATGTCGGTGTCGATGACCATGAACGGTGCCGTCATCCCGATCCTCGCCTCCTTCATCGTGGCCGGCGAGGAGCAGGGTGTTTCGCGAGCCGACCTTTCTGGCACCATCCAGAACGACATCCTCAAGGAGTTCATGGTCCGCAACACCTATATCTATCCGCCGGAACCATCGATGCGGATCGTTGCCGACATCATCGAATACACGGCCAAGGAGATGCCGAAATTCAACTCGATTTCGATCTCCGGCTATCACATGCAGGAGGCGGGCGCGACGCTGGTGCAAGAGCTTGCCTTCACGCTGGCCGACGGTCGCGAATATGTCAGGGCGGCGATCGCCAAGGGCCTCAATGTCGACGAGTTCGCCGGCAGGCTCTCCTTCTTCTTCGCGATCGGCATGAACTTCTTCATGGAAGCCGCCAAGCTGCGCGCCGCGCGCCTGCTCTGGACGCGGATCATGGAAGGGTTTCATCCGAAGAAACAATCCTCGCTGATGCTGCGCACCCATTGCCAGACCTCCGGCGTCTCGCTGCAGGAACAGGACCCTTACAACAACATCATCCGCACCGCTTTCGAGGCGATGTCGGCCGTGCTCGGCGGCACGCAGTCGCTGCACACCAACTCCTTCGACGAGGCGATCGCGCTGCCGACGGAATTCTCCTCGCGCATTGCCCGCAATACTCAGCTGATCCTGAGCCACGAAACCGGTGTGACAAAAGTGGTCGATCCGCTGGCAGGTTCCTATTACGTCGAAAGCCTGACGAAGGAGCTTGCCGACAAAGCCTGGGCGCTGATCGAGGAGGTGGAAGCACTTGGCGGCATGACGAAGGCCGTCAAGGACGGCCTGCCGAAACGGCTGATCGAGGAAGCGGCCGCACGCCGCCAGGCAGCCGTCGACAAGGGCGAGGAGGTCATCGTCGGCGTCAACCGCTACAGGCTCGATAACGAACAGCCGATCGACATTCTGGAGATCGACAATAGCGCGGTGCGCAAAGCGCAAATCAGACGTATCGAGGAGACCAAGCGGCGGCGCGATGGCAAAGCCGTGCGCGAGGCGCTGGCGGCTCTGGCCGAGATCGCACAGAGCGGCAAGGGCAACTTGCTGGAAGCCGCCATCGCGGCGGCGCGGGCCCGCGCCACGGTCGGCGAGATATCGGATGTCATGCGCCATGCCTTCGGCGATCATGCCGCCACGCCTATGGTGATCAAGGGCGTCTACGGCGACGCCTATGAAAATGAGCCGGAACTCGCCGTGCTTAAGGCTCGTATGACGGAGGTTACGGAAGCCATGGGGCACCGGCCGAAGATCATGGTCGCCAAGCTCGGTCAAGACGGGCACGACCGGGGTGCCAAGGTGATCGCCTCGGCCTTCGGCGATATCGGCTTCGATGTGCTCGCCGGTCCCCTTTTCCAGACACCGGAGGAAGCCGCCGGCGTCGCACTCAGCGAAAAAGTCAATGTCGTCGGCGTCTCGTCGCTGGCGGCCGGTCACAGGACGCTGCTACCACAGCTGATCGACAGGCTGAGGGAACAGGGCGGTGGTGATATCATCGTCGTCTGCGGCGGCGTCATCCCGCGTCAGGACTATGAATTCCTGCATGAACACGGCGTTGCAGCCGTGTTCGGCCCTGGGACAAATGTTCTCGAGGCGGCAAACTCCGTTCTCGACCTGCTGCAGGGCAGACGGAGAAACCAGTAATTCAGCATCTCAGGAAAACGCGAAGCGGTTTTCTGCCCGGAAATGCACAAAAATCAGCGAGTTAAAGCAGGCCGCGCCTTGCCAGATTGCTCATCAGCGCCGAAATGCCGAATGTCCAGGGTGGGCATTCGGTGGAAAGGCGCACGGTGTTGATGAGCGCGCCGAGGCCTGCCGAGGAAATCTCGACGACATCGCCGATCTTGTGGGTAAAGCCTTGCTTCGGCGCGTCGCGGTCCTGCGTCGGCGCAAACAGCGTGCCGAGGAAAAGCATGAAACCGTCGGGATATTGATGATGGGCGCCGACCGTCTGCTTGACGAGATCGGTCGGATCGCGACTGATCTGCGACATCGAACTCTTGCCATGCAGCACGAAACCGTCCTGGCCGGTGACTTTCAGGTCGAGTTCGGCCTTGCGTACGTCATCCAGGCTGTAATCGGCATCGAACAGGCGGATGAAAGGACCGATCGAGCAGGAGGCATTGTTGTCCTTCGCCTTGCCGAGCAGCAGCGCCGAGCGGCCCTCGACATCGCGCAGGTTGACGTCGTTGCCGAGCGTCGCACCCTTGATTTCGCCGCGGCTGTTGACCGCGAGCACGATTTCCGGCTCGGGATTGTTCCAGGTCGAGATCGGATGCAGGCCGACATCCGCACCCCAGCCGACGGAGGAGAGCACCGGCGACTTGGTGAAGACTTCGGCGTCCGGCCCGATACCGACCTCGAGATATTGCGACCACATGCCTTCGTCGATCAGTGCCTGCTTGACCTTGGCAGCCTCCGGCGAACCGGCCTTCAGATTGGTGAGGCTGCCACCGATCAGCGTGCTGACGCGCTCGCGGATCGAGGCGGCACGCTCCGGACTGCCGGCCGCCTTCTCCTCGATGACGCGCTCGATCATCGACTGCGCAAAGGTGACGCCGCAGGCCTTGACTGCCTGCAGGTCGACGGGCGCAAGCAGATACGGGCGCGTTTGATCCGGAGCTCCAGTACTGTTGGCGGCGATGTCCGCCAGCGAGCCGACCGCCTTGCCACTTGCTGCACGGACGAAGGTGGCGGCATCCTGCCGCTCGAGCAGGGCGCTCAGCGTCGGCGCCTCGCGCGACGTGATGTCGACCAGCATACCCTCGCGTAACATCACAATGCTCGGTCCCTGCACTTCGGGATTCCAGATGCGACCGACAAAAAGACCATCCGAAGCGGCGACATCGAGCAAAGGTTGAGACATGGTGATCTTCCGTCACAGGCGAGCGGGGAGCGCTCTTCAAAACATTGCGGGGTGTTGCCGCCCTCCAGCCCGACGGCAGCCGAAATCGATCACATTCATGAAGACGGGGCAAGATGCGTCGGGGAAAAAGACCTTTGCCTGATCGGCTCAAGACTTGGCCCTTTGTCGAAAGACCAAGCGCCAAAACCTGCAAAATAACTATTTAGATACAAAATAACCATTATATTTCATATATTTAATTTGCAACATGGTCGATTTCCTCCTTTATCTCGCCTTGACAGGAGGCGGCTTTCGTTATCTATTTTGCCCAACATGGAGGAGGCTGGCATCAGCCGGCCACACGAAAATCCGAGGAGGATATTGCAGCGATGTTGAGATTTGCCGTCGTCGGAATCGACCATGGGCACACGTTCGATCACGTGAAGGGATTGCTTGCTTCAGGCGGCGAATTCGTCGGCTATTGCCCGCAGACCTCGGTGCCGGCACTGCGCGAGGCCTTTGAGAAGACCTATCCTGACGCGCCGCAGATCAACCGGGAAAAGCTGTTCGACGATCCGTCGATCGACGTCATCTGCATCTCGGCGATCCCGCGCGATCGCGCCGGTCTCGCCATCCGTGCGATGAAGGCCGGCAAGGACGTGATGACCGACAAGCCGGGGGTGACGACCTTCGCCCAGCTCGAGGAGGTCAGGCGCACCGTTGCCGAGGCCGGCAAGATCTTCTCGATCTGCTTTTCCGAGCGCCACTGCGTGCGCTCCGCCGTCAAGGCCGGCAAGCTCGTCGCCGAAGGCGCGATCGGCAAGGTGATCCAAACGCTCGGCGTCGGTCCGCATCGGCTGCAGCTGCCAACCCGGCCGGACTGGTTCTTCGATCCCGAAGCCTTCGGCGGCATCATCGTCGATATCGCTTCACACCAGGTCGACCAGTTCCTGTTCTATACCGGCTCGACCACAGGCGAGGTCATCGCAAGCTCGATCGGCAATTTCGGCATGCCCGGCAAGCCCGCCTTCGAGGATTTCGGCGAGGTGCTTCTGCGCTCCGACAAGGCGGCGGGCTATGTCCGCGTCGACTGGTTCACGCCGGAGGCGCTGCCGACCTGGGGCGACGGTCGCCTGACCATTCTCGGCACCGAAGGCTACATCGAACTGCGCAAATATATCGATATTGCCGGCCGGCCGGGCAAGGATCACCTCTTCCTGGTCAACGGCAAGGAAATGACCCATATCGATTGCAGCGGCGAAAAACTCGATTATTTCGACGCTTTCACCGCCGACGTCGGCAACCGTACGCAGACGGCGATGACCCAGGATCACGTTTTTGAAGTCTGCCGTCTTTCGCTGGAAGCCCAGGCGAAAGCCGCGCGCATCGGCGCCCGCTGAGGAGGATATCATGACCAGAAAATTGCGCGTCGGCGTCATCGGCGCAGGCATTGCTGCGCGGCATCTGGCCGGTTTCGGCTGGAACAAGGAGCTTTTCGAGGTTCCTGTGCTCTGCTCGCTCGACCAGGAACGCGGCAAGGCACTGTGCGAGGAGTACGGCATTGGCGAATATACGCAGGATGCTGATGCGCTGTTTGCCCGTGACGATCTCGACATCATCGACATTTCGACGCCGCCGAGTTCGCATTTCGAACTTTGCCGCAAGGGTATCGAGTCCGGCAAACACGTGATCTGCGAGAAGCCGCTCTTCGGCTCGATCGCCGAGGTCGACGAGATGGGGCGCATCCTCGATCGTTACCCCGGCAGGAAGCTGATGCCGATCTTCCAGTATCGCTACGGCTCCGGCCTGCAGAAGCTGAAGCTGCTGATCGAGCGCGGCCTTGCCGGCAAGCCGTTCCTGACGACGATCGAGACACATTGGTGGCGCGGCCCGGATTATTATGCCGTGCCATGGCGCGGCAAATGGGCGAGCGAACTCGGCGGCGGCCTTCTCGGCCACGCCATCCACGCCCATGACATGCTGAACTATGTGCATGGTCCCTGCGCCGAGGTGTTTTCCTATGGGGCGACGCTGGTCAATCCGATCGAGGTCGAGGATACGGCAGCCCTTTCGGTGAAGATGCAGAATGGCTCGCTGGCGACGCTGTCGATGACGCTGGGTTCGCGCAAGGAGATCTCGCGGTTGCGCTTCTGCTTCAACGACCTCGTCGCCGAAAGCATCATCGAACCCTATACGATGGGCCGCGATCCGTGGACGTTCGTCGCCGGGACAGAGGAACATCAGGCGCGGATCGACGAAGTGCTCGCCGCCTATGTGCCTGGCGAGGATGGCTACACCCGTCAGTTCGAGCTCTTCCACAAGGCGATCGTCGAGGACACCGACCCGCCGGTGACATTGCAGGATGCCCGCAATTCGCTGGAACTGGTAACGGCCGCCTATTCCTCGCAGCGAACCGGACAACCGACGACGATGCCGATCGCCGCCGATCATCCGCTCTATCGTTCCTGGCTTCCGGCAGGGGAATGGCGTGCTGCGGCCACCGTCTGAACCGGGAAGGGCGCTCCCATGCTGAAATCCTTCGAGCATGTCGGCATGACGGTCAGCGACATGGACCGCACCGTCGATTTCTACTGTGGCCTGCTCGGCCTCAGCCTCGTGTTACGCAAGACGATGGCGAATGGCATGCAGGTCGCGTTCCTCGATGCAGGCGGCGGCATGCTGGAGGTCTTTGCGCCGCCCGGCGGCGCGTCGAGGGCGGTCGACGTGCCTGGCGATACGGCCGGCGTCCGGCACCTCACCTTCCATTTCGACAATGTCGACGAGACCTTCGCCCGGCTTGAACAGGCGGGCGTCGAGATCAAGGAGCGGCCGCGCTTCGCCGTCCACTCCGAGATGCTGAACAAGATCGCCTTCGTTCGCGATCCCGACGGCATCATCGTCGAGCTTGCCGAACGCTCTCAGAACCGCCAGGGCTGACGCAGGTGCTGCCGATCGCTTCGCTGCGGGCGGTCAGACCGTCCCGCAGCAGATCGATCAGGCGCCGGACGAGTTTTGCCGCCATGCACTGTTCTCCTCAGCTCGCCAGCTTGGCGCTGATATAGTTGCGCCAGCCGCCAAGCGCGGTGATTTCCTCGGCACCTTTCACCGCATGGGCCTCGCAGACGAAGCCGGAGACGCTGGAACCGTCTTCGAGCGTGAGCTTGCCGATGCCGAGGGGTGCCGGAATCTTCTGGACGAACCTGCCGAAAGCATCGGCCGGCAGTGCCCAGACCTCGACCTCTAGCCCCTGACCCTTATGGCCGGGTTCGCGCAGCAGCCCCGGTTTCGGCGGCGTAGTATTGGGCAGAACGAAGAGGCGATAATCCCCGGCCGTGCGGCAGGTCTTGACCAGATGCCCGCCCGAGCCTGCCAGTTCGTGATTGAGCGGCATGCCGGTCAGATGCGCACCGACGACCACGATTTCGATGAAACCGTCATCGCCAGGCACAACACGGCTCGCTTCCGGTATTGCCGTCTGCCGGTCGATGCCCATGCCGGAACCTGCTGCACGGTGCAGCGCATCGGCAAGCGGCGCCAGCGCATCGTCGGTGAAGGCGGGCGCGATGACGGTAACGCCGCCCGGCAGCCCACCTTTGCCGAAGCCGGCCGGAACGGCGATCGCCGCGCAATCGAGCAGGTTGACGAAATTGGTGTAGCGACCGAGGCGGCCGTTGAGCACGACGGGATTGGCCAGCATGTCGGCGACCGAGTAAGTGGTCGGTGCGGTCGGCAGCAGAAGCACATCGGCCTTTTCCCATTCGGCCTCGGTCTTGCGGCGCAATTCCTCCAGCCGGTATCGGCCGTTGAAAGCCTCGACCGCGGTCTTGCCCTTGGCGCCTTCGATAATTCCTCTGACCGTCGGGTCGAAATCGGCCGCGTTGGTGGCAAGGAAGGTCTCGAC
Organism: Rhizobium leguminosarum; assembly: GCF_001679785.1. Lineage (NCBI taxonomy): Bacteria > Pseudomonadati > Pseudomonadota > Alphaproteobacteria > Hyphomicrobiales > Rhizobiaceae > Rhizobium > Rhizobium leguminosarum. Next base: position 245,479 of record NZ_CP016293.1, on the reverse strand, counting down.
CGCCGCCAGACGTTCGGCGACCCACGGCCCGTCATAGAGAAGGGCGGCAGCCTCGCGGAATGGCGCGTAGTCGAACGGCACGATGGTTGCGCCGAGTGCTTTGGCCCGCTCGATCGCCTGATCGTAGAGCGCCTCCACCTCCTTGTCGCCGAAGAACTCCCGCTCGGCATCGGTCAGGACGCCGATGCGCAAGCCCGACACCGGCAGCTTCGCCGGTTTGGCGCGACGCGAGAAAGGATCGGCGGCATCGAAGCCTTCGGCGACCTTGCGGATCGCAACACCGTCGCCGACGGTCGCGGCAAAGATGGTGATGCAGTCGACGCTCTTGCAGGCCGGTATGGCGCCGGTATTCGGCAAGAGACCCGGCGTCGGCTTGATGCCGACCAGATTGTTGAAGGCGGCAGGCACGCGGCCGGAGCCGGCCGTATCGGTCCCGAGCGCGAAGGCGGCGAGGCCGGAGGCCACCGTGACCGCCGATCCGGAGCTCGAACCGCCGGAGATATAGGCCGCATCGAAGACCGAACGTGGCGCGCCATAGGGCGAGCGCGTGCCGCTGAGGCCGGTCGCGAACTGGTCGAGATTGGTCTTGCCGATGATGATGGCGCCGGCCGCCTTCAACCGGGCAACGACGGTGGAGTCGGCTTCCGGCCGATACGCATAGGCAGGGCAAGCCGCGGTCGTCGGCAGGCCGGCGGCATCGATATTGTCTTTGACGGCGAAGGGAACGCCCCAGAGCGGCAGGCTGTTTGCCTCGGGCGCGCGTGCCATCAGCGCTTTTGCGGCCGCGCGCAGCTCGTCATCCGGCACCGGGGTGATGAAGATCGCCGGATCTTTCGAGGCGGCACGCCGCGTGATCACCTCTTCGATGGCGTCGAGCGGCGTCAGGCCGGATTGATAGGCGGCGCGAAGGCTTGAGAGATCGAGGATGGTCGGCAGCATGTCAGCATTCCTCCAGAACGACGATGATATCGCCGGCTTTGACGTTTCTTCCCGGCCCGGCGCGCAGGTCGCGGACGCGGCCTGCCGCATGGGCGGTGACGTTGATTTCCATTTTCATCGATTCGATGATGGCGAGTGTATCGCCGGCCGCAACCGAGGCACCCGGCTCGACCAGCAATTTCCAGATATTGCCGGGCACGGCGCTGGCAACCCCGAAGCAGCCGTCGGGAATATCCCCATCCGGGCTTTCGCCAGTGCCTTCATCGGTGACGAAGCTGTCGAGCCCGGCTTCCTTCCAGCGCTGGCGCTCAGTATCGAAGGCGGCCTGCTGCGTTGCCTTGAAGCGACCGATCGACGCCGAATTCGCCTGCAATTCCTTCTCGTAGGCGGCATAGGAGAATTCCGTTTCCTCGATCCGGATCGGATAGCCGCCATGCGGGAAGGCGGCGCGCGCCTCCGTCAGTTCCTGGTTGCTGACCGGGAAGAACCGGATCTGGTCGAAGAAGTTCAGCAGCCAGGGTTTGCCCCTGGCAAAGGCCGGTGTCTCCCGCCATGTGTTCCAGACCTGGATGGTGCGGCCGAAGAGCTGGTAGCCGCCCGGTCCTTCCATGCCGTAAATGCACATATAGGCGCCGCCGATGCCGACGGCATTTTCCGGCGTCCAGGTGCGGGCGGGATTGTATTTCGTCGTCACGAGGCGGTGGCGTGGATCGGTCGGGGTCGCAACCGGCGCGCCGAGATAGACGTCGCCGAGACCGAGCACCAGATAGCTTGCATCAAAGACGATATCGCGGACGGCCTGCTCGTCGGGAAGGCCGTTGATGCGGCGGATGAACTCGATATTCGATGGGCACCAGGGTGCGTTCGGGCGAACGAGTTCCTGATATTTGCGCATCGCAAGCTCCGCATCCGGATCGTTCCAGGACAGCGGCAGATGCACGATGCGGCTCGGCACCGTGACCTCCTGGGCTGCCGGAAGCGTCGCCTCGATCTCGGAGAGCAATCCCAGCAGGCGCCGGCGCGTCAACTGCGTGCCGTCGTAATGGATCTGCAGGGAACGGATGCCGGGGGTGAGGTCGACGACGCCGGGAAGGCGGGCCTCGATGACTGCCTGCATCAGCAGGTGCACCCGCAGCCGCAGCGCGATATCGAGCGTCATCGGCCCATATTCGACGAGCAGATTGTCGTCGCCCTGGCGGCGATAAACGACGGAAACCGGGCCATCCTCGCTGATGCCGACGATCGGCGAGCCTGTCTCTTCCGTGACCCGCCGCACTGCAGGGCCGGCGATCGGGTCTTCCGGTCGCACTACTGCATGAAAACGGATGAGGTCGCCGGGCTTGAACTGGCCCATCTTCCACTGCTCGTCCCGGGCAATCACCGCCGGGCAAACGAAGCCGCCAAGGCTCGGGCCGTCAGGACCGAGAATGATCGGCATGTCGCCGGTGAAATCGATCGCCCCGATCGCATAGGCATTGTCGTGCAGGTTGGAGGGGTGCAGCCCCGCCTCGCCGCCATCGCGGCGCGCCCAAACCGGGGCCGGGCCGATGAGGCGAACGCCGGTGCGGGCGCTGTTGAAATGTACCTCGTAAGCCGTCGAAAACAGCGTCTCGATATCCCCGTCCTGAAAGAAATCAGGCGCGCCGTGCGGGCCGTAAACGACGCCGACATCCCATTCGCGCGTCAAGGCGGCCGGCTCCGTCGCAGGCGTTGCCGGTTCGGCCGGCACTTGGCGGGCAAAATGCAGCACATGCCCCGTTTTCAGCGTGCCGGTGGCATTGCCGCCGAATTGGCCGAGGCCGAAGGTCGCCCTCGAGCCGAGCACGACGGGAGCGGCAAAACCACGGGCGACGGCGAGATAGGCGCGTTGTCCCGGTCCTTCGATCGAACCGATCGACAGGACCTGGCCGGCCCGGATTGTCACCGGGGTGTCATGCGGCAATTTTACGCCGTCGCATGTCATGGGCATCCGCGCGCCGGCAAGCGCGATCGTCTGGTCGGCATAAAACCGCAGCGTCGGACCGGAAACGGTCAACTCCAGCGCAGCCGTCACATCGGCATTGCCGACCAGCCGGTTGGCATGGCGGAAGGAGCGTTCGTCCATCGGCCCGCTCGGCGGTACGCCGACGTGCCACAGGCCGAGCCGCCCCGGCAGTTCCTGAATGCTCGATTGCGCCCCGGGCGCAAGCACCTCGACGACATCGGGAACGAAGGCGAAGTCGCGTAGCGCCGTCGTCGCCACTTTGGCGCTGGCCAGCAATTCGGAAGCGGCGATCGTTCTCAAATAATCGAGATTGGTCTCGATGCCCGATATCGATGTTTCGGCGAGTGCTGCCTTCAGCTTCTCGATCGCCGCCGGCCGGTCTTCCGCCGCCACGATCAATTTGGCGAGCATCGGGTCGTAGAAGGGCGTGACCTCGGTTCCCGTCTCGATCCAGCCGTCGACGCGGGCATTGTCCGGGAAGACGACCTCAGTCAGCAGGCCGGCACTCGGACGGAAATCGGCATGCGGCATCTCGGCATAAACACGCATCTCGATCGCCGCACCCTTCGGCGTCAGGCCCCTGGCGCCCGAGAGCACGTCCTCGCCGGCCGCCTGCCGGATCATCCATTCGACGAGGTCGATGCCGAAAACGGCTTCCGTGACGGGATGCTCGACCTGCAGGCGGGTATTGACCTCGAGGAAATAAAATTCCTCGCGCTGGGGATCATAGATGAATTCGACGGTGCCGGCCGATTCATAGGAGACCGAGCATCCCAAATCGACCGCCGCCTTGTGCAGCCGCGCCCTTGTCTCCGAGGAAAGACCAGGCGCAGGCGTTTCCTCGACCACCTTCTGGTTCCGCCGCTGCAGCGAGCAGTCGCGTTCGCCGAGCGCAATCACTCCACCCTTGCCGTCGCCGAAGATCTGCACCTCGACATGGCGCGCTTCGGCAACGAAACGCTCGATGTAGACGCGCGCATCGCCGAAGCTGGCGCGCGCGGTCCGCTGCACGCTTTCGAAAGAGGCCTTGAGGCTTGCTGCATCGGCGCAGAGCTGCATGCCGATGCCGCCGCCGCCGGCCGTGCTTTTCAGCATGACGGGATAACCGACGGTCTCGGCAGCCGAAAGCGCCTCGTCGACGCTCTGCAAGAGATCGGTGCCGGGCAGCAGCGGCACGCCGCTGGCTTTCGCCAATTCGCGCGCCGTGTGCTTCAGGCCGAAGGCCGACAGATGTTCCGGCCGTGGGCCGATGAAGGCGATGCCTTCGGCAGCAAGCCGCTCGGCAAAGCCGATATTCTCCGAGAGAAAGCCGTAGCCCGGATGCACGGCCTGGGCTCCCGTCGCCTTGCAGGCGGCGATGACGGCATCGACGTCAAGATAGCTTTCGGCAGCAGGCGCCGGGCCGAGGCGCACGGCCTCGTCGGCGGTCAGCGCCGGCTTCGAGAACCGATCGGCATCGGAATAGACGGCGACCGAGGCGATGCCCATCCTCTTCAATGTGCGGATGACGCGGACGGCGATCTCGCCGCGATTGGCGATAAGGACCTTGGTGAACATCGATCAGTCCTCGCCGTCCCAGATCAGCACCCGGACCGGCGTCGGATCGAAGCCGTTGCAGGGATTGTTGATCTGCGGGCAGTTGGAGATGACGCAGAGCACGTCCATCTCCGCCACCAGTTCGACATAGTCGCCGGGCGCGGAGATGCCGTCGACGATGGTCATCTCGCCGTTCGGCTTGATCGGCACGTTCATGAAGAAATTGATGTTCGGCACGATGTCGCGCTTGCTCATGCCGTGTTTTGTCACCTCGAGCACGAAATTGTCGCGGCAGGCATGCAGGTATTTGGTGCCGTGGCCAAAGCGCACCGTGTTGCTCTCGCAGGAGCAGGCGCCGGCCGACGTATCATGCCGGCCGCAGCTGTCGGCCGTCATGACAAGCATAACGTTGCCTTCGTTCGAGATGATCTTCGTGCCGGTGCCGATATAGGCGCCACCTTGCGCCCGCATCGTATCCTGGTTGGAATAACGCTCGGCAAAGTCATCGGCACGATAAAACAGCGTATCGATTGCCTGTTGGCCGTAGCTGTCCTCGATGCGGATCGTCTGGCCCTTGCGCACGATGCCGGACCATGGCGCTTCGGCCGCGATGAAATGATCCTGCACGGCGTTTTCGAGGCTGCGCGAAGCGGAAGTCTTGATGAAATCGGTCATCGTCATCCTCCTCAGGCCAGCATCGAGACGTTGTTCTCAAAGCCGCGAAGGGCTTCGGCGGTCGCGGTGCGCGAGAGGTCATCGACTGCAAGTGCGGGCGCGCGAAAGCGCGTGACGATCACCGGCTTCGGCGCATAGACCGGGTCGGGGTCGAGCGGATGCGGGCAATTGGAGAAGCCGACGATCATGTCCATCTCGGCGCGCAGCTCGGCATAGTCGCCGCTGTTGGAAAGCTTGCCGCGCCAGTGGAAGCCACCGTCATCGTCGACGCGGACCGGGGCGAAGAGATTGAGAATCGCAGGAATATCGCGCCTGGTGAGACCGAGTTTGCCGGCGACGAGCACGAGATTGTCGCGGGTGTTGCGGGTCTTGACGCCAGGATATCTTGCAGCGTTCGAAGCTGCCGTCGAGCCGCCCATCAGGCAGTCATGGGCGCCGGAACTATCCTCGATCAGCGAAAACATCACCCGGCCCATGTCCGAGAAGATGACACGGCCCTTGCCGAGGGCAGTCGTCCACTGCACCTTGACCGTATCGACGAGATTGAGCCGTTCGCTCGTATCAGTAGCGTTCCAGGCGACGAGCGCCACGGTCGATCCGCCTTCGCCCTGATCGATGCGGAGCGCCTCGCCGCGCTTCAGCGCGGTCGACCAGTACCAGCCGCCGGGGACGGTTTCCTGATGGATGATCGCAGCCGCATCGAGTGCGGGGGCGGGAAGGGGGCTCGGCGCCGGCAAGGCCGTCGGGGCAAATTCCAGCCCCTTCTTCTGATGTTCCTCATAACGCTGCCGATTGGCAGCGATCTCCTCGGGCGATCGTCTGACATGCATCATGGTTTTTCTCCTGACGGACTGGAAGCCGGGTCGTCCCGGCGAAGGCCCAGAGAAATGACCGGGCCGTCCCGGTCGGGGCTGAAGATGGAAGGCGCGCCGGCAAGCCTCGGCGGCCAGATCGAAATGTCCTTGGTGATCGTCGCGCCGTAGCGCTCCTTTTCTTCCGGGCGGTCACGCTTGCGCTCAAAGGCGACGACGCGCGTCGCCAGCGTGAAGGCCTCGCGCATGTCGTGCGTCACCATGACGACGGTCATCTGCGTTTCGTGCCAGAGGCGCTTCATCAATGTGTGGATTTCGGCGCGGATGCCGGGATCGAGCGCACCGAAGGGCTCATCGAGCAGCAGCACCTTCGGCTTCATGATCAGCGCCTGCGCCAGCGCCAGGCGCTGCTGCATGCCGCCTGAAAGCTGCGCCGGATATTTGCCCTCGGCGCCGGAAAGACCGACTTCGCCGATCAGCCGCCGGGCTTCGTCGATGGCGTGGCGGCGGGCGGCGCCGAAAAGCTTGGCCTTGTAGCGGGACGCCGAGAGTTCCCGCCCGAGCAGCACGTTTCCGAGGACCGTCAGATGCGGGAAGACGGAGTAGCGCTGGAAGACGACGCCGCGATCCGGCCCCGGCTCCTGCGGCAGCGCTTCGCCGTCCAGCAGGATCGTCCCTCGCGTTGGTCGCTCCTGGCCGAGCAGCATGCGCAGGAAAGTCGACTTGCCACAGCCGGACGGGCCGACAAGAGCGACGAAGGCGCGCGAAGCGACGGTCAGCGACACATCCTCGAGGACGATCTGGTCGCCATATTCCTTCCAAACCTTTTCGATCACCAACTCGCTCATGCCTGCTTCTCCAGCTCAGACCAGGGGAAAACAGCGATGCGGATGCGATCGAGGATATAATTCATGATCACGGCGAGCAGCGTGATCCAGACGACATAGGGAAAGATGATGTCCATCGAGAGATAGCGGCGGACGAGGAAGATGCGGTAGCCGAGACCGGAATCCGACGAAATCGCCTCGGCGGCGATCAGGAACAGCCAGGCGGGACCGAGCTGAAGCCTGAGGCAGGTGATCAGCCGCGGCAGGATCTGCGGCAGCACCACACGAAGGCCGATCTGCCAGGAAGAGCCGCCGAGCGTTTCAGCCTTGACGATCTGTTCGCGCGGCAGTTCCAGCGCCTTCAGCGCAAGGTCACGGATCATCGTCGGCGCAACGCCGATGACGATGAGAGCGATCTTCGAGGCTTCGCCAAGCCCCATGGCGATGAAGAGGATCGGCAGCAGCGCCAGCGGCGGCACCATCGAGATAACGGCGACGAAGGGAGAGAGCAGGGCTCGGAGATAAGGCAGCATGCCGATCAGCATGCCGACGACGAGCGCCGTGACTGTGGAGATGCCGAGGCCGGCAAGCAGGCGGATCAGGCTCGCCCCCGTATCGGACCAGAGCAGGTATTGGCCGGTGCGCGGATCGGCGATGAAGGCCAGGCGGTCGATCGCATCGGCAAAACCGGCAAGACCTGGCAGCAGCTTGTCGTTGGCGTTTTCCGCCAGCCGTGCGGCCGAGCCGAAAGTATAGGCAACGATCAGCAGCACGAAGGGCAGCAGCGTCAAGGCAAGCTGTGCGCCCCGGCTCGGCCTCGTGTTGATCCAGCGCATAGGGAAAGCTCCGCTGATGAAGGGTGGGCGGTGCGGCAACGCCGCACCGCTGCTTTGACATGGCTCAGAGCGAACCGTCGGCGGCGGCCTTCATGTAGGTCTCGGTGAAGCGCAGCTTGACGTTGCCGCTATCGCCGAGGATCTTGCCATCAGGCATTTCAATGCCGATGACGTCGGCGGACGGCGCGCCATTGCCGAGCAGGCCTTTTTCGAACAGGAAGTTGCGGACGAGATCCATTGTCTTCGGCAGGCTGCCCGAGGCGGTGAAGGCAACGGCATCGGACGGCTTGGCAAACAGCTTGGTTGCGGCAAGCTGGGATTCGAAGCCCTTGAGATCGGTGCCCGATGCCTGGCCCATCGCCTCGCGCGCAGCCTTGCCGTCGGCACTGTCGGCAGTCAGCAGTGCTGCGGTTTCATACCAGATGCCGGCGAGCGCCTTGCCGAAATTCGGATTGTCCTTCAGCACGCCGGAATTGGCGACCATCAGGTCGATGATCTCGCCCGGCACCTGCGAGCTGTCGAAGACCTTCTTGGCCGTGGGATCCTCGAGGATGGTTGAGACCAGCGGGTTCCAGGTGACGACCGCAGTCACGTCAGCCGTCTTATAAGCGGCGACCATATCGGCGTCGGAGGTGTTGACCACTTTCACGTCGCGCTCGGTCAGCTTGATGCTTTCGAGCGCGCGAGCGAGCAGGTAATGCGAGACGGAAAATTCGACGAGATTGACGTTCTGTCCCTTGATGTCGGCAAGACTCGCCTTGTCCTTGAGGATGACGGCATCATTGCCGTTCGAAAAGTCGCCGACAATCACGGCCGTGGTATCGACGCCGCCGGCGGCCGGGATCGACAGACCGTCCATGTTGGTCAGCGTCACGGCGTCGAAGGCGCCGGCGGTATACTGGTTCATCGATTCGACGTAGTCGTTGAACTGGGTCACCTCGATCTTGATGCCGTATTTGTCGGCCCATTTCTTGACAATGCCGTGATCAGCGGCATAACCCCAGGGCATCCAGCCGACGTAGATCGACCAGGCAACCTTGAAGTCGGTCTTCTGTTCGGCCTTGGCTTGGGAAACGAGCCCGAGCGCCAGGGACGCCGTCAGTGCGGTAATCGATAGAATCTTCGAAAAAGTCTGCATTGAAATTCCCCTTTTGCTTTTCTTCAAAAGGGATCGGCAATGACCATCGTGCCGCCAATCCCTTGGCTTACGAGGTCTCCCGGGCTTTTGTCCCGCCGTGCACCCGGCGGGATGTCTCCCCTGCCGGTGGCAGCTCTCGGACCAGTCACGCCTTGCGACGCCGGAACCCTAGCCACCAACTCTGCAACTATCGAAGCAAAGTGCGTGCCAAATTATAAATCATTGATTTTATTGAGGGTGCGAATGACATCAATTCGCTGACAAGTGCAATAGTGCATGCACTTGCACAGAAAATGTGCGCATTCTGCCGCCACCTTAGGCGGTGGTTCTTTTTTGCCCAAATGAAAAAGTAGCAGGCAGACCACGCAGAACGCCGCGTTGCGACTCTATCTGAGCTAGTTCCGGAAGGCCCCGGCCGGGACCGTCGTCACCAGCCGGATATCGCGGCGGAAGTCCGACGGCGACATGCCGGCGATATGGCGGAAGGATTTGTTGAAGGCGCTGATCGAGCCGAAGCCGCTGTCCATCGCCACCTGCAGCACGTTGGCGCCCTCGCTCATCAGCATCGCCTGGGCGCGCGACAGCCGCAGCAGCGTCACATATTTGCTGAGCGTCATGCCGGTCGATCGCTTGAACAGGTTCATCGCATATTTCGGATGCAGGTCGGCGGCGCGGGCGATATCGACCGAATCGATGTCGTGCAGGAAATTGGCGGCGATGAAATCACACATGCGCGCGACGCTGCGCGAGGAATGCGGGTGCGGATGATCGCCTTCGAGACTGATGACGGCCTGCGACGTCATCGAATAAGGTTCGAGCGCGATCCGCTCGATGCGCAGCAGCAGCTCGTCCACAGCATGCTGGGCCTTGGCGGCATCGCCGGAGTTGGCATAGCGGAACCAGCGGGTGAAGTTCTCGTTGTCGGCGGCATCCGTTGCCGAGGTCAGCAGCGTCTCACCCTTCATAAGCCGGCTGGAAACGCTGATCGGCAGGCGCAGCCGGAAGAAATAGACGAGCGGCAGATGGGCGCCGGCATAGAGCGAATCATCTGAGGATTCGTCCATCTGATGCGGCTGACCACCCCAGAAGAGGCACATCTCGCCGGCGTTCAGCCGGAATTCGTGATCGCTCATCCGGTAATGCACGGTGCCGCGCATCACGTAGTTGACCTCGACCTGCGCATGCCAGTGCGGCATGGCCATTACAGGCGGATGGGCATGAAACATCTGCAGCGCTGTCGGCAAACCCTCGATGCTGCTCGCGCCGGGCTGATAGATTGCACGTGTGCCGACCTTACTTTCCGCCAAATTCATGTTCCCTTTTTAGGAGACACCCGCTCCCTTACAGATAGTCTAACCGCGTTCGTGAAAGATCGGCAATTGAAAAGGGAGGATTTTCAATGCGCTTCAAACTTCTCGCTGCGACCGCAGCTGTCGCAGTGCTTGCTTCCGGCTCCGCATTCGCGCAGTCGGCCAATCTCACCATCTGGAGCTGGAATGTCGCCGCGTCGGCATTGAAGTCCACGCTTCCAGGCTTCAACAAACAGTTTCCCGATATCAAGATCACCGTCGAGGACCTTGGCAACGCCCAGGTCTTCGATAAGACGCTGGCTGCCTGCGCCGCTGGCGGCGACGGCTTGCCCGACATCGTCAGCATCGAAAACTTCGAGGCCGAGATCTTCTGGAGCCGTTTTCCGGATTGCTTCGCCAATCTGAAGGAGCTCGGTTACACGGCCGACATTCAGGCGAAATTCCCTGAATTCAAGCGCACCGAGCTTGAGGTCGGCGACGTCGCCTATGCCATGCCGTGGGATTCCGGCCCTGTCGCCGTCTTCTATCGCCGCGATCTCTACGAAAAGGCCGGCGTCGATCCGAGCACGATCAACACCTGGGACGACTTTATTGCCGCCGGCAAGAAGATTTCCGCCGCCAACCCCGGCACCGTCATGGCGCAGGCGGACTTCAATGGCGACAGCGAATGGTTTCGTATGATCGCCAATGAACAGGGCTGCGGCTATTACTCGGCCGACGGCCAGAATATCACCATCAACCAGCCGGCCTGCGTCTCCTCGCTGCAAAAGGTGAAGGAAATGAAGGATGCCGGCACGCTGACGGCGGCCAACTGGGACGAAAAGATCCAGGCCAACACCGCCGGCAAGGCCGCAAGCCAGCTGTATGGCGGTTGGTACGAGGGCACCGTTCGCTCGACCTCGCCCGATCTCAAGGGCAAGTGGGGCGTCTACAAAATGCCGAGCCTGACGGCCGATGGCCCACATGCCGCCAATCTCGGCGGTTCGTCGCTCGCTATTTCGGCAACCTCCGCAAACAAGGAAGCGGCCTGGAAATTCGTCAACTACGCCCTCGGCACGAATGAGGGTCAGGTGACCATGCTGAAGGAATTCGGTCTGGTGCCATCGTTGCTCTCGGCCGTTCAGGATCCCTTCGTCAACGAAGCGCAGCCTTATTGGGGCGGTCAGAAGGTCTGGGCCGATATCCTGGCGACGCTGCCGAAGATCGTGCCGAGCCGCGGCACCGCCTTCCAGAGCGATGCCGAAGCCATCTTCAAGGCGACGCAGGCGAAGTTCTTCTCCGGCGGCTATCCCAATGCGAAGGCGGCTCTCGACGATGCCGCCAACCAGATCGCTTCGGCGACCGGCCTTCCGATCGCGCAGTGAATGACGAAGCCGGGCGCTTGACGCGCCCGGCACTCCGTCCGCCGCAAGGCGGATGGTCATTCGTTGGTTTTGTGAGGAGGAGGCTCGATGCCGTTCAGAACCCGGAGCGCCTATGCGTTCCTCGCCCCTTATCTGCTGGTCTTTGCCACCTTCTGGGTCTGGCCGATCATCAATTCGTTCCTGATTTCCTTTCAGAACACCCGCATCAACCCATGGAAATATAGTTTCCAGGCCAATTGGGGCCGGCTCTTCTACGATCCGGCCTTCTACAATGCCCTCTACAACACGCTGATCATCCTGGTGATCCAGGTGCCCGTCATGATCGCGCTCGCGACCGTTATGGCCGTCATGCTCAATTCGCCGCTGCTGAAAGCGCGCCCCCTCTTCCGCTTCGCCTTCTTTGCGCCTGTCGTCGTCGGCGAAGTCGCCTATGCCGCGGTGTTTCGGCTGATGTTCAGCCTCGATTTCGGTATCGTCAACAAGCTGATCTCGGCCGTCGGTCTCAGCCCGGTCTCCTGGTTCGACAATGCCAATGCCGCCATGGCGCTGATCATTCTCGCCGTCACATGGCGCTGGGCAGGCTACAACGCCATCATCATCCTCGCCGGCCTGCAGTCGATTCCCGATGATGTCTACGAGGCGGCGACGCTCGACCGGGTAAGCAAGGTCCAGCAGTTCTTCCACATCACCCTGCCGCTCCTGAAACCGATCATCCTCTTCTGCGTGGTGCTCTCGGTGATCGGGACCATGCAGCTCTTCACCGAGCCCTTCCTCATCACCAATCGCGGCGGTCCCGGCGGCGGCACCGAGACCCTCGGCCTGCTGCTTTATCGCCAGGGCTTCACCTCGCTGAACTTCGGCTATGCCTCGGCGATCGCCTATACGATGGCTGCTCTTGCCGTGGCGATCTCGCTTCTCAATCTCTGGGTCGGGAGGGATCCGAAATGAAATCCAAATCGCAATCGCTTCTGCTGCGCCAGATCGCGTTGCATGCTGCACTGGCGCCGCTGGCGATAATCTGGCTGTTTCCGCTCTGGATGATGTTCGTCTTCTCAACCATGCCCGACAACGGCATCTTCAGCCCTGACATCGTGCTCTGGCCATCGACCAACTTCGTCGAGAATTTCAAAAACCTGCAGGCCGATACCGATTTCATCGGGGCAATGGTGATCTCCATCGGCGTGGCGCTGATCTATACAGTGCTCTCGGTGCTGCTGACCTCGATGGCCGGCTGGGCACTGGCACGTTACCGTTTCGTCGGCCGCTCCGTCGTCATCGCCATCATCCTCGGCACGATCACGCTTCCCTTCTCCGTGGTCGTCATCCCGCAATTCATCATGGTGGCGCGCGAGTTCAAGCTGGCAAACACCTGGGTAGCTCTGATCGTGCCGCCGCTGTTCAATTCGCTCGGCGTGCTGTTCATGCGGCAATCCTTCTCGATGATGCCGGGCGAGCTCTTCGATGCGGCCCGGGTCGAGGGCGTCAAGGAATGGCAGATCTTCCTGCGCATCGCCTTGCCACTGGCGCGCCCGACCATGGCGGCATTGGCGATCATTCTCTTCCTGCACTCGTGGAACAATTACCTCTGGCCGCTGCTGATCAATTCCAGACCCGGGATGATGACGGCGCCTGTGGCATTGGGAACGCTGATCGGCCTCACCAAGGTCTCCTGGGGCGGCATCATGGCCGGCGCGGTACTGCTGACGGCGCCGATCCTCGTCATTTTCGTGGCTCTTCAGCGCCATTTCATCGCCGGCATCGCGGCCGGCGCAATTAAATAATCGGGCAAATAATCGGGAGGCTGCATGGCAGAGCTTTCACTCAGCAACATCGTCAAGCGCTTCGGCGGCTTTGAGATCATCCACGGCGCCAATCTGGAGGTGAAGGACGGCGAATTCGTCGTCTTCGTCGGCCCCTCCGGCTGCGGCAAATCCACGCTGCTCAGGATGATCGCCGGCCTCGAGGACATTACGTCAGGCGAGCTTCAGATCGGCGGCAGGGTCGTCAACGACGTCGAGCCGGCCGATCGCGGCATCGCCATGGTCTTCCAATCCTATGCGCTCTATCCGCACCTGACCGTCGAGCAAAATTTGAGCTTCGGCCTGCGCATGAACGGCAATCCGAAGGCCGACACCGAGCGGCGCGTGGGCCATGTCGCCGAGATCCTGCAGATCACCGAACTCATGAAACGCCGGCCGAAGCAGCTTTCCGGCGGCCAGCGCCAGCGTGTCGCGATCGGCCGCGCCATCGTCCGCGAACCACAGGTCTTCCTGTTCGACGAACCTTTGTCGAACCTCGATGCCGAACTGCGCGTGCAGATGCGCGTGGAGATCTCCAGGCTGCACAAGAAGCTCGGCACGACGATGATCTACGTCACCCACGACCAGACGGAAGCGATGACACTCGCCGACAGGATCGTCGTGCTGCGCGCCGGTAATATCGAACAGATCGGCGCGCCGCTCGACCTTTACGATGATCCGGCAAACCAGTTCGTCGCCGGTTTCGTCGGCTCGCCGAAGATGAATTTCCTCAAGGCTGCGGTGGTTGAGACGCAGCCGGGCAGGGCAGTGATTGCGCTCGAAAGCGACGCCAATACACGTCTGACACTGCCGGTCACCGACCCCATTGAACCCGGTGCAAAAATGACGCTCGGCATCCGTCCCGAACATTTCGTCGATGCGGGCACCGGCGATGCCGACCTCACCGTCACCATCGACGTCGCGGAACACCTCGGCAATACCAGTTACATCTACGCAACCGTTGGCCCCGAGCAACTGATCATCGAGCGGCCGGAATCGCGCGTCGCCGGCAACCGCGAAACGCTGACGGTCGGCCTTCCCGCCAACCGCACATTCCTTTTCGACGGTGCCGGCAAGCGGCTTCGCTGAACCAAATCCCAGGACAGAAAGACGAAAGAGGATTTTCCATGACTTCAGATCAACCGATCCGCTGGGGCATCATCGGCCCCGGCACCATCGCCCGCACTTTTGCAGACGGCGTCGCCCATTCGCGCACCGGAAGACTGGTGGCGATCGCCACCCGCAATCCGGCAAAGCCGGGCCTTGCCGAGAATTTCCCCGGCGCCCGCATCGTCGATGGTTACGAGGCGCTGCTCTCCGATAAGGACATCGATGCGATCTATATCGCCGTCCCGCACACCGGCCACGCGGAATGGGCGATCAAGGCGGCACGCGCCGGCAAGCACGTCCTGGTGGAAAAGCCGATCGCGCTCTCGGCCTATGATGCCGAAGCGGTTTACTACGAAGCGAAAAAAGCCGGCGTTTTTGCCGGCGAGGCCTTCATGTACCGCGTGCATCCGCAGACGGAGAAGCTGGTCGAGCTGGTCAAAAGCGGCGTCATCGGCACCGTTCGGATCATCCGCTCGAGCTTCGGCTTCAACATGGGCAGCTATAAGCCGGAACACCGGCTTTTCGCCAACGATACCGCCGGCGGCGGCATTCTCGATGTCGGCGGTTATCCGGTCTCAATGGCCAGGCTGATATCAGGCGCCGCGGAGGGGAAGGCCTTTCTCGAACCGGAAAAGGTCTCGGGCGTCGCCCATCTCGGAGAGAGCGGCGTCGATGAATGGGCATCTGCCGTGCTCAAATTCCCGAACGAGATCATCGCCGAAGTCTCCTGCTCGATCATGGCGCAGCAGGACAATGTGCTGCGCATCATCGGCTCCGAGGGCCGGATCGAGGTCCAGGACTTCTGGTTCGCCTCCGGTCACAAGGGCGGCGTCGGCAAGATCGAGATCTTCAAGGGCGGCAAGCAGGAGACCGTCGAACTCAGGGAGGATCGCTGGCTCTATTCCTTCGAAGCGGATGCGGCGGGCGATGCCATCCGCGC
Organism: Rhizobium leguminosarum; assembly: GCF_001679785.1. NCBI lineage: Bacteria > Pseudomonadati > Pseudomonadota > Alphaproteobacteria > Hyphomicrobiales > Rhizobiaceae > Rhizobium > Rhizobium leguminosarum. The sequence continues at coordinate 230,209 of NZ_CP016293.1, read as the reverse complement.
CGGCAAGACCGAATTTAGCTCTCCTGGCATGAGCTGGGCAGATTCGATCGGAAACCTGCGTGTGCTCGACCAGTGGCGTGCCTCGGTCGGCCTCGAATACGGCGTGGAAAAAGCCAGCAAACGCACGACAAACATTGCCGGCGGCGCGATCACGCGCGGCAACAGCGTTCCGCAGCGTCAAATTCCCGGCATTTCCAAGCCGGCCTCGGTCGTGACACTCGGCTTCGAGTTCTTCCCGAACTTCGCCGCCGCCTCGCTGACGCTCGACGCCTTTTACGAGGCTGGGGGCAATGCCTTCGACACGGCCTATGTCTATGGCGGCGGCAAGACGGAGGCGATCTTCGGCGACTGGCACACGAGCCGCAAGGTGCCGCGCGAAGAGATCGTGCTGATCGGCAAGGGCGCCCATTCGCCGCTTTGCTATCCCGATATGATCGCAAAGCAGCTCGACCAGTCGCTTTCCCGGCTGAAGACCGACTATGTCGACATCTATTTCATGCATCGCGACAATACCGACGTGCCCGTCGGCGAGTTCGTCGATGCCATGGATGCCGAGGTCAAGCGCGGACGCATCCGCGGCATATTCGGTGGCTCGAACTGGACGCGGGCGCGCTTCGACGAGGCGATCGCCTATGCCAAAAAGACCGGCAAGACGGCGCCGGCAGCACTTTCCAACAACTTCTCGCTCGCCGAGATGCTCGACCCGATCTGGGCCGGCTGCGTTGCCGCTTCCGATGACGACTGGAAGAAATGGCTGAACGAGAAGCAGATCCCGAACTTTGCCTGGTCGAGCCAGGGCCGCGGCTTCTTTACCGACCGCGCCGGCCGCGACAAGCGAGACGATGAGGAGATCGTCCGGGTCTGGTATTCCGAGCGCAACTTCGGACGCCGCGACCGCGCTATCGACCTTGCCAATAAGCTCGGCCGCCATCCAATCCACATCGCGCTCGCCTATGTGATTGCCCAGCCTTTCCCGGTCATTCCGCTGATCGGGCCGCGCACCGTCGCCGAGCTGGAAGACAGCCTCTCGGCGCTCGACATCAAGCTGACACCCGATCAGGTGAAGTGGCTGGAAGGCTGAAGTAACAACAAAGGGCGCGGTTTGAACCGCGCCCTTTGCTTTTTCTACTTGCGCGGCTCGGAAGCTTTCTTCCTGGCCGCGTCGTCCATCAGCTCATACCACATGGCGTTGAGGACGGCGAAGGCGGCGGCCAGCGGCAGGCCGAGGATCCATGCAAAATACCACATTGTTTCGTCTCCCTGAGAGCACCAAGAAAAGTGCAAAGCGGTTTTCCCAGGCAAAGCGCGAAACGCTTTTGCCGGGAATTGCGCAAAAACAAAAGGTTAGAGCGGTTCTACTGAATCGCTCTAGTAGGCGTGGCTATTTTTATCGGCGATGGACTTCTCATCGACCTTGCCCCATAGAACCTTGTAGACCCAGGCCGTGTAGGCGAAGATGATCGGCAGGAAGATCACCGTCACCACAAGCATGATGAACAGCGTCATGTGGCTGGAGGACGCATCCCAGACCGTCAGGCTCGATCGCGGATCGAGCGAGGAGGGCAGGATGAACGGAAACATCGAGAGGCCGACCGTCGAGATGATGCCAAAGATCGCCACCTTGCTGAAGAGCAGCGTCATGACCTCGCGCCTGGCCCGCATGGCAATGAAGGCCAGTGCCGCGCCGACGAAGCCGAGGACCGGTGCGATGATCATCCACGGATGGGCGGCGTAATTGGTAAGCCACGCGCCTTTCTCCAGCGCCACGGTCTTCAGCAGCGGATTGGAGGGGCCGATCGGGCTGATATCGCTGGTGATGCGATAGCCACCGACGCCGATCCACAGGAAGAGACCGCCGAGTGCGAAAAGCACGATGACGGCAAGGGCAGCGATGCTGCCATAGCTTCTGGCGCGCTCGGCGACCGGGCCACTCGACTTCAACACCAGCCAGGCCGCACCATGCATCGTCAGCATGGCTAGGGAAAGCAGGCCGCAGAGCAGCGCATAGGGGTTGAGCAGGGCGAAGAACGAGCCTTCGTAGAAGATCCGCATATCGTCGGCAAAGCGGAAGGGAACGCCCTGCAGCACATTGCCGACGGCAACGCCGAAGATCAGCGACGGCACGAAGCCGCCGACAAAGAGAGCCCAATCCCAGCCGCTCCGCCAATTGGCGCTTTCCCGCTTCGACCGGTATTTGAAACCGACCGGTCGTAGGATGAGCGCGAAGAGGATCGCGAACATCGCCAGATAGAAGCCGGAGAAGGACACCGCATAAAGCGGCGGCCAGGCGGCGAAGATAGCGCCGCCGCCGAGGATCAGCCAGACTTGGTTGCCCTCCCAGGTGGCGCCGATGGTGTTGATCGCCACGCGCCGTTCCGTATCGGTCCGGGCAACGAAAGGCAGAAGCGTGCCGACGCCGAGATCGAAGCCGCCGGTCGTCGCAAAAGCGATCAGCAGGACGCCGAGCAGCAGCCACCAGATGAGACGCAGGGTTTCATAGTCGAAGAGTTCGTGAAGGATCATGGCAGGTCACTCCGCGGCCGGGACGAGGGTTTCGGAAATCAGAATCGCTTCCGGCTCGTCGTCCGGCTCCGGTCCTTGCTTGATCGCCTTGATCATCAGGCCCATCTCGATGACGATCAGCGTCGTGTAGAGCGCCGCAAAACCGATGATCGTCAGAAGCACGGTGCCGGCGCCGAGGCTGGAGACGGCGGCGGCCGTCGGCAGCACGCCTTCGATCACCCAGGGCTGGCGGCCGAACTCGGCGACGACCCAGCCGAGCTCGATGGCGACCCAGGGCAGGGGGATCGCCAGCACGGCAATTCTGAGAAGCAGTGGATACTTATCGAGATGGCGGCGCGCCGACAGCCAGAAAAAGGTGGCGGTCAGCAGGATGAAGAAGATGCCGAGACCAACCATGATGCGGAAGGACCAGAAGAGCGTCGGCACGTGCGGGATCGTATCACGCGCAGCCTGAATGATCTGCTCCTCGGTCGCCTGGCGCGGATCGTCGACGTAGCGCTTCAGAAGAAGAGCGTAGCCCAGATCATGGCCGAGATCCTCGAAGGAAGTGCGCACTTCCTGCGCAACCTGGTCCTGTGCCGGTACTGCACGGATCTGCATCAGCGCGTCGTAAGCCTTGATGCCGTCGCGGATCCGGGTTTCGGCCTGTTGTTCGAGCTTGTCGATACCGGGGATTTCTGTGGTCAGCGACCGCGTTCCGATCAGGCCCATGACCCAGGGAATGTGCACGGCAAAATGCGTCTCGCGCGCCTCCTGGTCGGGGAAGCCAAAGGCGGTGAAAGCGGCCGGGGCCGGTTCGGTCTTCCACATGCCCTCGATGGCGGCGAGCTTCATCTTCTGGTTTTCGGTGGCGAGATAACCACTCTCATCGCCAAGCACGACGACCGAAAGCGCCGAAGCAAGGCCGAAGGAGGCGGCGACCGTCATCGAGCGCTTGGCAAGCTCGATATGCCGGCCCTTGAGGATATACCAAGCCGAGACGCCGAGCACGAAGATCGAGGCGCAGACATAACCTGCTGATACCGTATGGACGAATTTCGCCTGGGCCACAGGATTGAAGACCACGTCGAAGAAGCTTGTGATCTCCATGCGCATCGTCTGCGGATTGAGCGCCGATCCCACGGGATTCTGCATCCAGCCATTGGCGATCAGGATCCAGAGTGCGGAAAAGTTCGACCCCAGCGCCACCGCCCAGGTGGCGACCAGATGACCGACCTTCGACAGCTTGTCCCAGCCGAAGAAGAACAGGCCGACGAAGGTCGCCTCGAGGAAGAAGGCCATCAGGCCTTCGATCGCCAGCGGCGCGCCGAAGATGTCGCCGACATAATAGCTGTAATAGCTCCAGTTCATGCCGAACTGGAATTCCATGACGATGCCGGTGGCGACGCCGAGCACGAAATTGATGCCGAACAGCCCGCCCCAGAATTTTGTCATCTGCCGCCAGATCTGGCGGCCGGTCATGACATAGACAGTTTCCATGATCGCCAGCACCACGGACAAGCCGAGCGTCAGAGGCACGAACAGGAAGTGGTAAAGCGCCGTCAGCGCGAATTGGAAGCGCGATAACGCGACGATATCTAGTTCCATTGTCTTTCTCCCACGGTCCCACGGGGTACAGGGCGTTCCTCAGCGCCGGCCGGCGCGTGAGGGCATGCGGTCTCGCTCAGTCCGGCCGAAGCCGGTCGAGCGCCTTTTCGAACGCCGCCTCTCCGCGGCGCCAAATTTCTGTGATGCGACCGCCATCGATGACGGCGATGCGGTCTGCGATCGCAGCCTCCCGGCGGATATGCGTGGCGATCACCAGCGAGCGGCCCGCCGCCATGGCCGACAGACGGCTGAGCACGTCTCGGGCGGTGGCGCCGTCAAGGCCTTCGGTCGGCTCATCGAGCAGCCAGAGCGGCGTGTCGCGCAGGAAGAGCCGGGCAAGCGCCAGCCGGCGCGACTGGCCACCGGAAAGACCGAGCCCGCCTTCGCCGAGGCGGGTATCGATCCCACCCGGCATGGCCTCGATATCGGCAAGCAGGCCGGCGGCGGCGAGCGCTTCGAGAAGACGGGCCTCGTTCGCATCCGGGTTTGCAAGGAGCAGGTTGCCGCGCAGGCTGTCCTCGAAAAGTTCTGTCCGTTGCGTCAGCAGCGTCGCTGTCATCGCGGCGACATTTCCCGTCATTGCCGGCAATTCGCCGGAAAGGAGAGCAAGCAGGCTCGACTTGCCGGCGCCGCTGCCGCCGATGACGGCGAGGCGTTCGCCCTGTTGAAGTGCAAGGTCGATATCCTCGAGCGCCGGCACGGCGGAGTTTTCATGGAAGGCTGACACCTTCGCCAGCGAAAAAGCGCGTCCCGGCAACGGCACCGCCAATGGTTCGGGTGCCGCCGCGACGGCAAGCCGCGGCGCGATGCGCCTTGCGGCGAGCAGCGTCCGCCCAAGTTCCAGGGCACCGCGGCGCAGCGCTGCGAAGGGTTCGACTGCTGCAAAAGCGACGAGCAGGCCGAGTGCGGCGACAGGGGCGGTGATCGCCTTCGTTTCCGCAAGTGCTGCGACGGCGAGCAGCGAAGCCGTCAGCAGCAAGGTCGAGACGAGGCCGAAGCCGAATGTCAGGGCGGTTTCGACGCGGTTCAGCCGATCGTCGGCCCGGGCGGAGTAATGGTCTGCCGCGGCAATCGTCTCCCTCTGCGCGGCAAGCCGGCCGGCCATCAGCAGATCGGTCTGGCCGGCGACGAGATCGATCGTCCGCGACCGTAGCGCCTCGATGCCATGGGCGCGTCTGCGGGCATGTTTGCGCGCCGCCCGCCCGGCGATGACAGGCAGGCCGAGGCCGGCACCGGCGAGAAAAAGGCCGAAACACAGGCCGAACAGGGGATGCATCAGCCCCAGCACGAGGCTTGCCGCCAGTGCTGCACCGATCGCCACCGCGGCCGGCACGAGGATGCGCAGGTAGAGGGAATCGAGCGCATCGATATCGGCCGTCAGTCGGAAGAGCAGCCGTGCGGGACGATGGAGCAGGGCGAGGGCAGCACCCGGTTCGGCAAAGCCGCGAAACAGCTTTTCGCGCAGGGCGGCGAGCACGTCGAGCGTTGCGTCATGGGTCGCAAGCCTTTCGCCGTAGCGCGCGGCCGTACGGACGATGGCGAGCAGGCGGATGCCGGCTGACGGCGCAAAGACGTCGAAGGTTATGGCGGCAGCAGCCGAAAGGCCGGCGAGCGAGGTGGCGGTGATGAACCAGCCGGACAGGCCGAGCAGGGCGATGCCGGCGGTCACCGTCGCCGCCGAAAGTGCTGCGCCAAGCAGCAGCGCACGCCGGCGCTCGGCAACGAACAGGCGCAGGATAGGCTTGAGGTCCGCAGCAAATCCGCTCATTCGGCGGCCTCCCTCATAACGATGTCGGCATCGACGCGCATGGTGCGATGCATGCGGGCGGCAAGCAGCGGATCGTGGGTCGCAACGATCAAAGTGCGGCCCCTGGCGAGCGAAAGCAGGCTCTCGGTCACCTCGGCGGCGGTGGCGGCGTCGAGATGTGCGGTCGGCTCGTCGGCCAGGATGATCCGGAGATGCGGATTGCAGGCCGCCCGCGCGATCGCCAGCCGCAGCGCCTCGCCGCCGGAAAGCCCGATCCCGCCTTCGCCGAGCGGCCGGTTGCCATAGGCGGCGGCGACTTTTCCGAGCCTGGCGGCGTCGAGCGCATCCGCCACGTCGCCGCGCAGGATACCGGGCCTGCCGAGCGCGATATTGCCGGCGATGGTCCCCGCAAAAATATGCGGTCTCTGGCCGATCCATGCCATGCTGGCGCGCAAGGCATGGGCGCTGTCATCCGCGAGTTCGATGCCGCTGATGACGACGCGTCCGCCGGTGCAGGGCGCCAGTCCTGAAATCAGCGAAAGAAGCGTCGACTTGCCGGAACCGCTGGCGCCAAGAAGCGCCAGATGTTCGCCGGCCGCGATATCGAGGTTGAAACCGTCAAGGATCAACGGCTCGGCGGCGTTGTAGCGGAAATCGACATTCTCAAGACGGAGGGCCGGCGTTTCGGCGACGGCAGATGCCGCTGGCGCGACCGCGGCTGTTCCTCGGATGGACAGGCCGCCGGCAGCGAGGGTGCCCAGCGCCTTCAGCGCCGCTTCGCCGGCCGCCCGATCGTGCCAGACAGCCGAGAGCTCGCGCAGAGGCTCGAAGAAGGCCGGTGCGAGCAGCAGGATGAACAGTCCCTCCGTCAGGTCGAGCCGGCCTACCCAGGTGCCGAAGCGGATCTCGCCGAGCAGGCTGAAGCCGACATAGACGGCAATCATCGCCACGCCGAGCGCGGCGAAAAGCTCGAGCACCGCCGAGGACAGGAAGGCTATCTTCAGCACCGCCATGGTGCGCGCACGCAGAGACTCCGCCTCCGACCGCAGGCGGAGTGCCGTTGCATCGACAGCGTCGAGCGCACGGATGGTCGCCAGTCCGCGCAGCCGATCGAGCAGGAAGCCGTTGAGGCCACCGGTCGCCACGAGTTGTCTTTCGCTGGCCGCCTGGGCGCGCCAGCCGATCAACGCCATGAAGATCGGGATCAGCGGCGCGGCGAACAGCAGAACCAGCGCAGCGATCCAGGAGACCGGAAGGATGAAGGCAAGGATAATGAGCGGCACGAGGCTCGCCTTCATCCGTGCCGGCTGGAAACGGGCGAGATAAGGCACGATCAGTTCGGCCTGTTCGCCAATGACACTTGCGGCTTTGCCGGAGGCAGGCCGGCCGCGATCGACCGGCGACGACATGGAAAGTGCCGCGGCGGCGATCTGCCGTAGGCGGCTGAGTTCGGCGCGGGCGGCTTGAAAAGCCAGGCGGCCGCCAGCCGCATCGACACAGCTTCTTGCAAATCCGAGGGCGAGGATACCGAGGGCGGGCCAGAGAACGTCATGCAATCCGCCGCCATCGGCGATGCGGCCGACCGAGACGGCCAGCAATGCGGCCTGCGGGATCCAGACGGCAGCAGCCAGCGCCTGCAGCATTGCCGCTCTGCGCAGCGCACCTTTCGCATCATCGGGGCCGGTGACAGACGAGACTGTATCGCCGTCCGGCACCGGCTCGGCGCCCCGTCTGTCCTTCGCGTCGAAGAATGCAGTGCCCATGGCGCTAACTCTTGTTCGCTGGATTTGGCCGGCGGCTGCGGCCGAGCGAAACGACCCGGTCCTTGGCCTCCAGAAGCTTGGTCACTTTCGCGCCCAGCGAGAGTAGCGTTGCGAGTCTTTCTGTTTCAAGTTGTTTTACGTCTTCATACCAATGCGTCAGCTGCTCGATCAGCGTGTGCATCTCGCTCATCCGTTGCTGCGCATGCCGCTCGGCATCGCTCGCCGGCCGCTGCATCAGGATCTCACGCAGAACCGACAGCGTCGGATCGACTTCGCGCTTCTTTCGCTCCTCGGCAAGCGTCCTCAATATGTGCCAGACATCATCAGGCGTGGTGAAGAAATCGCGGCGGTCGTCCGGCTTGTGTTTCAGGATGACGAGGTTCCAGGCCTGCAGTTCGCGCAGGCTCATCGACACATTGGAGCGCGAGATGCCGAGCGACTCGGCGATTTCCTCGGCGCAGACCGGCGCGGGCGAGACGAAGAGCAGGGCATAGATCTGGCCGACCGTGCGGTTGATTCCCCAGCGGGACCCCATTTCACCGAAGTGGAGAACGAAGGACTGAACGAGAGGCGGAAGGTTCATGGTCGTTTCCGTTGCGTCTGTAATTTCAGAAATTTCTGAAATCACTATAATGACTTTCGCGTCTCGCCGGCAATCGGCAAGGCAGCCCTGCGTCAATTTGGATGTCCATTCGTTGATCGTTGGCTAGATATAGCCGGGTGCGACGTCGCTGGATTTGACCTGGGTCAAGTCCGTAGCGGTTTGCAGCGATGACGCAGAAACGCCCGGCGATGCGTTACGCATGCCGGGCGTTCTGTCGGATTGAGATGTTAGGCCTGCAATCGCTGCCGCCCAGGTTTCAGGAATGCGGCCCGGCTTAGATCAAGCCGGTCAGGATGCCGACGCCGGCAATCGTCGCAATGCCGCCGGCCGTGCGCGTCACGAAGAGGCCCTGACGTTCGCCAGCGCGGCCGATGAGATAACCAAGGGCGAGACCGGCGACATGCAGCAGTGCGGTCGCGACCATGAAACCGGCAGCATAGCCGGCAGCAGCGGCATTTTCCGGCATTTCGGCGCCATGTGCGTGACCGTGGAAGACGGCGAAGAGACCGATGATGCCGAGTGCTGCAGCCAGCGGCGCCTTGACGTGGAGCGCAACGATGGCGCCGAGGACGACGACGGAAAGCGCGATGCCAATTTCAACGAAGGGAACATTGATGCCGGCAACGCCGAGAGCACCACCGAGTGCCATCACCAGAACGAAGGTCGTCGGCACGAGCCAGGTGGCGCGGCCGCCGAGCTGAAATGCGAAAACACCGACCATCACCATGGCAAGGACATGATCGAGGCCAGACATCGGATGGGCAAAGCCATGGCTGAAGCCGGCAGCTTCGCCGATAGCGGGATGGGCCGAGGCGACGGCTGGAAGCGCTGCGGCAGCCAAGGCAAGCAGGCCGCTCTTGATTGCTGATTTCATTGCTCATTCCCCTCGTGAGTTTTCGAATATCCCGCGGTCGCCGAACACAGGCATGGTTTCAAGTCGCGCGCATCACGCTAGTTCAAAGAATTCGCGCCGTCAACGAAAATGCCATGAAATACCCAGCCAATTCAACTGCTTATCTGATAGGCAGATGCCACTTTCGATAGCTTATCCCGGCGCGCCACGCCTCAAGATCGAACTGGAAACAACTCCGCACAGAGGCTATCAATCGTCCGGCAGAGGCGGCGCGAACCGCCGCGATGGAGGAGACGCCCATGACGAATACCGAACTACCGCTGGCGATCAGCGCTCCCGAGCCGCGCACGCTCGATCTGATTTTCAGCGACAAAGCGCGCGCCGAACTGCATGCGAAATACGAGATCGTCGAGGCCGATCCCGAGAACATCGCCGGGCTCGGCGACGAAATCCTCGGCAAGGCGCGCTATATCATCGGCCAGCCGCCGCTTTCGGCGGACACGCTGGGACGTATGCCGGCCTTGCGCTCGATCCTCAATGTCGAAAGCAATCTGCTCAACAACATGCCTTATGAGGTGCTCTTCCAGCGCGGTATCCATGTCGTCACGACAGGGCAGGTCTTTGCCGAACCGGTCGCCGAAATCGGTCTCGGTTTCGCCCTGGCCTTGGCGCGCGGCATCGTCGACGCGGATGTCGCTTTTCGCCAGGGCAACGAACTCTGGGGAGGGGAGGGAAATGCAAGTGCGCGGCTGCTCGCCGGTTCCGAGATCGGCATCGTTGGCTTCGGCGATCTCGGCAAGGCGCTGCGCCGGGTGCTTTCCGGCTTCAGGGCGCGCATCCGCGTATTCGACCCCTGGCTGCCGCAATCGATCCTTGAGGAAAACGGTGTCGAGCCGGCAAGCATGGAGGACGTCCTGACGAAGAGTGATTTCGTCTTCGTCGCCGCCGCCGTCACCAGCGAGAACAGGCGATTTCTCGGCGCCGAGGCTTTCGCCAGCATGCGCAGGGGCGCGGCCTTCATCCTGCTCAGCCGCGCCGATGTCGTCGATTTCGATGCGCTGATGGCGGCCGTCTCCTCAGGCCACATCGTCGCGGCGAGCGACGTCTACCCTGAAGAACCGCTGCCGCCCGATCATCCGGTGCGGAGCCTGAGAGGTTTCATCCGCTCGGCGCATAGGGCTGGCGCCCTCGACAGCGCCTTCAAGAAGATGGGCGACATGGTGCTGGAAGACATGGACCTGATGGATCGCGGACTGCCGCCGATGCGTTGCAAACGGGCGGAACGCGAGACGGTCTCCCGCATGCGTTCCAAACCGGTCGCGGTGAATTAAAACAGAGCATTGGTTTTGAGCGCCGCATCAAGCGGCGCGCTGCTCGGCACCCTGGATCGCCGCAAGCTTCCAATCGGCGCCAGACTTGCGCACGAAGGTCCAAACCTCGGTGCTTTCGCTCGGACGCTGGTCGTCGCCAGAAACCAGGCGGCCGCTGTCGCGTTCGACCATCGCGTCGATCGAGGAATAACGCATGGCGAGTGTCGCATATTCCTGGCCGTCCTCGCGCCAAGCCTCAGCAATATCGCCCTGCAGCAGCTTGACGTCGGAGACGCTGTTGCGCACGCCGTTGGTGGCGTTTTCGCCAAGCTCCTCGGCGAGATAGGACATCGCCTCGGGCGTCGTCAGCCGGCGCAACGTGCCGTAATCCTCGGCACCGTAAGCGGTCTGCACTTGGGTCAGCAATTCCTCGAACTGATCGAGATCGGCCTGCGCCAGCCCGATCTCGTCACTCGGCCGATTGCCGCGCGGCTGCCCGCCGAAACCGCCGCCCGACCCGATCGCCGGGATCTGGAAGGACGAGTTGCTGGCGGGCGACATGCCATAAGACTGCGGATAGGATCGGCTCTGGCCGCCGCCGACGCCGTAGGAAGGCTGGCGGCGGTTGGCGAAATAACGCATGGCGAGCATAACGGCGCCGCCGATCAGCGCGATCTGCAGCAACATACCGAGCAAGCCGAAGCCACCGCCGAAACCGTGGCCGAGCAGCATGCCGAGAAGACCGCCGGCAATCAGGCCGCCGATCATCGAACGGCCGAAGCCGCCGAAGAAACCGGGGCGCTGGGCGCCGAGAGGCTGCTGCGCGGTAGCAGGTGCGGTGGTCTGCGAACGCGGCGTCATCGATCGCTCGATCGGTGCTGCGGTCCCAGGCGCGGTGCTGGTGACAGGCGGTGCCTGGAAGGTGCGCGTGCCGCGGCTTCCGAAACCGCCGCTGCCGGCGCGTCGCGCCTCGGCATCGTCAAGGGAAGCAAAAACAGTAGCGCTCGTCAGAGCGGCAATGGCCGCGATCTTGGCAAAACGCGAAACGGCACTCGGCATTCCTGATCTCCTGTCATGCGCAATCACGGCATGTCGAGATGTAATATAGGGACTCTTTCCCAAGTGTGAAGCTCTTCGGCGCCATTACTGGCAGACGTCGACCCAGCTGGCGCCGGTCAGCTCCGCCAGCCGTTCGGTTTCGATGCGCACGGCCGAGTTTGTCGAGCCGGCGGCCGGCACGACTTCATCGAAGCGTTTCAGCGAGATATCGCAATAGATGGGCAACGGCGAGGGCAGGCCGAAGGGGCAGACGCCGCCAACCGGATGGCTGGTCACGGCCACAACCTCTTCGGCATCGAGCATTCGCCCCTTGGCTCCGAAGGTGTCCTTGAACTTGCGATTGTCGAGCCGCGCCGTGCCGCCGGCAACGACCAGCATCATCTGCTCGCCGACACGCAGGCAGATCGTCTTCGCGATCTGGGCCGGCTCGACGCCATGGGCTTCGGCGGCAAGCGCCACCGTCGAGGAGTTCTCGGCGGTTTCGATGATTTCGATATCGGGTGCGTGGGCGCGCAGGAAGGTGCGGACAGATTCAAGGCTCATGACGCGATGCTAGCCCAGGAAATACGCAATTTGAAGCGTAAAAGACGCCTGTCAAAAACCGCCGCTTGCAAGTCGTGCGGACATTGTCATAATAATTTTGCACACGTGCTCAATTTTGTCATTCGGCCGTTACGTTCAACCCCTAGAGCGGGATACGCCACGTTTTCGTGGGGTTTCGGAGCGGTCATCATCAGCAGTGCTGACCCGTCAAGAGGCCTCACACTGCTCTTCTAGGGAGACGAAGAAGATGACCATTTTGCCGACACTGAAATCCCTTGCCGTCGCAGCCGCGATCCTGGCTTCGACCTCCGCAATTGCACTCGCCAAGGACGTTCACATCAGCGTCTGGGCCGGCGGTACCGGCCCGAACGACGTCTATCGCCTCGACGCCATCGAGATCGCAGCCCAGCAGCTGCAGCGTGAAGCCGCCCTGAAGGGCGAAGAGCTGAAGATCACCGTCGAGAAGAAGCCCTATTCGGCCTGGGAGGACTTCAAGCAGGCGCTGACCCTTGCCGCCGAAGCCAAGACCGCTCCGAATATCGTCGTCAGCGGCCATGAAGACATCGCACCCTGGTCGCAGGCCGGGCTGATCGTTCCGATCGAGGATTATGTCGATCTCGACTCCTGGCCGCTCAGCGACATCTATGAAAACCTGTTGCAGATCGCGTCCTATAACGGCACCGTCTACGGCATCCCGCAGGACTCCGAATCCCGTCCGATGTTCTTCTGGAAGCCTTACATGAAGGCGATCGGTTACAGCGACGCCGATCTGGATGCGTTGCCGCAGAGCGTCCAGGACGGCAAGTACACCATGAAGAACCTGCTCGAAGACGCCAAGAAGATGCAGGACAAGGGCCTCGTCCAGGCCGGCTACGGTTTCTATCCGCGCCCCAGCAACGGCCCTGATTACTGGCAGTTCTACACCAGCTTCGGCGGCACGATGGAAGAAGGCGGCAAGCTCGTTTTCGACAAGGGCGCGATGACCCGCACCTATCAGTTCTTCGCCGATGCCGTGAAGACCGGTGTTACCAAGAAGAACCACATCGGCATGCCGGGCGACCAGTGGTGGAAGGAAGTCGCTACCGGCAAGGCCGGCATCTGGGACGGCGGCACCTGGCACTATGCCCGCCTCGTCAACCAGGAAGGCCTGAAGGACTTCTTCGGCAACGTGATCTTCACGCTGATCCCCGCCGGTGAAGGCGGCAAGGCCAACACGCTGACCCATCCGCTCGTCTACCTGCTGACCGCAGGTCACAACCAGGAAGACACCGAGATCGCCGCCCAGCTGGTCAAGATCGCTTCCGAGCCGCGCACCAACGCGCTGCATGCGGTCAAATCGGCCCATCTCGGCATCTCCAAGTCGGAAGCCACCGTGGACTTCTACTCGGCCGACCGCTGGACCCGCGAAGCCACCGAGCGCCTGCTGCCGCATGCCAATGCGATGCCGAACAATTCCGATTTCGGCAAATATTGGAACATCATGTGGAAGAACCTCGAAGCATCCTGGACTGGCGCCAAGACCGTCGATGCCGCGATCGGTGACGCCGAAAGCGAGCTGAAGAGCACGCTCGGCGACAAGATCGTCATCCGCTAGAACAGGAAGATTTCAGGCCGGCTCGGCCTGAAATCTGAATCCTGTTCTAAATTAAAGGGTTAGAGCATGATGTCGTCCGAAAACCGCTCACACTTTTCGGCATCATGCTCTAGGATCGAAGCACTCTTCCGGGCGGCGGCAACGCTGCCCGGTCGGTCCGCGAGGAGGCTTCCATGAAATCGTCCAGGACGCTCGGACTGGTGATGATCGCGCCTGCGGCGATCATGATCGTTCTTTTCTTCCTGATGCCGGTCGTTCTGACGGCGGTCTTTTCGATGACCAGCATGACGACGGCGACCGGCATATCAGGCGGTGTCTACCAGATCGCGCCCAATTCTTTGATCGCGCTAAAGTCGGCGATGCCAGACATCGCAGCCGAGATGGCTGAACCGCGCTACACGATCGACGATGCAGGCCTAAAGGCCGTCGAGGGCCTCGGGCTTGCGCCGGGAATTGCCGCGGAATTGCGCGCCAAGCATACAGGTGAGGTCTTCCCGACACGCCGCGACGTCGAGCGCATGATCAAGGATCTTGCCGAGCGACCTTCGACACGCGAGGTCAAGCAGATCTCCGAACAGTTCAACCGCTCCGTCCTCAACACCCGTTTCGACAGCAAGGAGCAGCTCTTTTCGGCACTGGACAGTCTGGGATTCAAGCTCACCCCGGAACAGAAGGAAACCGTCGCGAGGGTCACCTATACCGGCTGGACCTGGACGACCGACAATTTCTCACGCATGGCCACCTCGCCCGACATGGCACGTGTGCTTTTCAATACAGTGCTCTACGTTGCGCTGGTGCTGATGCTGTTCAATGTCGGTTATGCGCTGCTGCTCGCCATCCTGACGCACTACATGCCGCCGACGCCTGCCTCGATCTTCCGCGGCATCTGGCTCCTGCCGCGCATTACGCCCGTCGTCATCTACGTCATGTTGTGGAAGTGGCTCGCCTGGGACAGCGGATTCATCTCTATCCTGATGGGAAAATTCGGCTATCCGCCGAAGAACTATCTTCTCGACAACGCTTACAACGCCTGGTTCTTCGTCGTGTTGATCAACGGCTTCATCGGCGCCTCGATGGGCATGCTGGTCTTCTCCTCGGCGATGAAGGCCATTCCGAAAAGCCAGTTCTATGCGAGCGAGGTCGACGGCGCCTCCCGCTGGCAGCAGATCCGCTACATCATCCTGCCGCAGATGCGCTGGCCGATCCTCTTCGTCACCTGCTATCAGACGCTGTCGCTGCTTGCCTCCTTCAATGAAATCCTGCTTGCGACCAATGGCGGACCGGGCAATGCGACCGAGGTCTGGGCGCTGTCGGCCTATCACACTGCGCTGAGGAACTATGCCGGCAACCTCGAATACGGCTTGGGTGCCGCCATGGCCTTGGTGCTCGTCGTCATCGGCGTGGCGATGTCGCTCCTCTATCTGCGCGTCTTCAGCTACGGCACGCTTGTCGCCAAGCCCTTGATCGAGGATTGACCATGGCCGAACGATCGCAGCCCTCGGCAAATTACCGCAGCTGGCCTGTCATAACGGCGCTGACTATCGTCAGCCTGCCACTGCTGCTGATGTATGTCTATCTCTTCCTCGACACCGTGACCGTGAAGCAGGCGGACGCGCTGTTGCCCTCCGGCTTGACGCTCAATCACTGGCGCTTCCTGTGGCAGACGACAGAGGGCAAGGCAAACATCTGGCAGGTGACTGTGAATACGCTGCTCTTTGCCGCCTGCACCACCAGCCTCGTGCTCATCGTCTCGTCGATGGCGGGCTACGTGCTGTCACGACTGAACGTGCCGGCGCGTGGCTTCTTCCTTGCCGGCGTCATGGTGTTGCATGCTTTCCCGTCGGTGACGCTGATCATCGCCATCTTCATCGTACTGCAGATGATCGGCCTCTACAATTCGCTGATCGGCGTCATCCTGGTGAAGGCGGCGATCGACCTGCCGCTCGGCATCTGGCTGATGAAGGGCTTCTACGACACCGTGCCTTGGGAAATCGAAATGGCCGGCGTCGTCGACGGCGCCTCGCGTTTCCGGGTCTGGCGCAGCCTCGTGCTGCCACAGGTCAAGCCCGGCATCATGGCGCTCGGCCTGTTCTCTTTCCTTTCCGGCTGGGGCGAATTCATCCTGCCGCAGGTGCTGGCGCCTGGTAACCAGGTGCAGGTACTCTCGGTCTATCTGGCCGGCTTCCTCGCCGACGACAACAATTATGACTTCAACATGTTCAAAGCGGTCGGCGTCTTCTACCTCGTTCCGGTGCTGCTCGTTTACGCGCTCTTCAATAAATACCTCATGAACATCTACGGCGGCGGGAGCAAAGGCTGATGCGCATCCTCCTCGACAATTTTTCGAAGAGCTTCGGCTCCACCAAGGTCATCGAGAACATGCGGCTCGAAGTCCGCAACGGCGAGATGCTGGCGCTGCTCGGTCCTTCCGGCTGCGGCAAGTCGACGACGTTGTTTGCGGTCTGCGGTATCCACCGGCCGACCGGCGGACGCATCCTCTTCGGCGATCGCGACGTCACGGACCTGCCGAGCCAGGCCCGCAATGTCGGCGTCGTTTTCCAGTCCTATGCGCTCTATCCGCACATGACGGTTACCGAGAACATAGGGTTTCCGCTGAAGGTGAAGGGCATGCCTGTTGCCGAGATCCGCAAGGAAGTCGACCGCATCGCGGCCCTCGTTCAGATCGGCAACCTGATGGGCCGCAGGCCGGCCGAGCTTTCCGGCGGCCAGCAGCAGCGCGTGGCCTTGGCACGCGCGCTGATCCGCAAGCCGGATGTGCTGTTGCTCGACGAGCCGCTCGCCAACCTCGACGCCAAGCTGCGCCTCGAAATGCGATCGGAAATCCGCCGCCTGCAACGCGAGACCGGCATCACCGCGATCCTCGTCACCCATGACCAGGTGGAGGCGATGAGCATGTGCGACCGCATCGCCATCATGAAGGAAGGCGAGATCGTCCAGATCGCCACGCCGGCCGAAATGTACAATGATCCGAAGACCGCCTTCGTCGCCGGCTTTCTCGGCAATCCGCCGATCACCTTCCTGCGCGGCGTCGTGGACAAGGGCGCCTTCATCATCCCGCAAAGCGAGATCCGCGTGCCGCTGCCGGATTCTGTCGGCGCCGCCGAGGGCACGAAGCTGATGCTCGGCGTCCGGCCGGAGCATTTTACGCCGGCAGGCGACATCGCCGTGCCGGGCAAGGTCACCTTTGCCGAAACACAGGGTCGCGAGAACCTCTACGACGTGGCTCTCGCCGGCGGACCGCTGCTGCGCTCGATCCAGCCGGTGCGCAGCGATATCCATGTGGGCGACGACGTCCGCTGGGCGATCGACAGCCGCGGCGTGTTCATCTTCGACGAAAATGGCAGGAGGCTCTGATGACCCGCGATTTCTCGGCATTTTTCGAGCATTACGGCTGGCCGTCAGGCAAGGGCCGGCTTCCCTTTTGCATCGGCCATCGCGGCGCCAGCGGCCATGAACGCGAGAACACGATCACTGCTTTCCGCCGAGCCGCCGAACTCGGCGCGGAAATGTGGGAGCTCGACACGCAGCTGACCAAGGATGGCGTGGTCGTCGTCTCGCATGACGACCATCTCGAGCGCGTCTTCGGCATTGACCGTCGCATTTCCGAAATGACGGCGGCGGAACTCGGCGCACTCGAGGGTGTCGACATTCCGAGTTTTTCCGAAGTCGCCGAACTCGGCCGCGAGACCGGAACCGGCCTCTATGTCGAGCTGAAGGCGCCTGGGACCGGCATGCGCTGCTGGCGGCATCTTGCCGAGATGAACCAGCGTTTCGCCTGTCTCGGCTCCTTCGATACGGCGCAGGTGCGCGAACTCCGCGATGCGGCCTGCGATTTTCCGCTTTCGGTGTTGATCCGGGTCGGCCACGATCCGCATGCGCTCGGCGACGAGGCCGGCGCCGATATCCTGCATCTCTGCTGGGAGAGGGCAGGCGAACGTCCGCAGGATCTGGTGACCGACGCGCTGATGCGCCGCGCCTTCGATGCGGGCCGCGAGATCGTGCTCTGGCACGAGGAACGGCCGGCTGTTCTCGATGACCTCATGAAGCTTCCGGTTCTCGGCATTTGCACGGATCTGCCCGATCTGATGCGGCCATCGGCGGTCAAGGAAAAAGCAGTTGGCAGACAAGGATAAGGGACCGCGCAAAGTAACCTCCTTCGACGTGGCGCGTGTGGCCGGCGTCTCGCGCGCCGCCGTGTCGCGCGCCTTCACGCCGGATGCCAGTGTCTCGCCGAAAACGCGCGAGAAGGTCTATCAGGCCGCCAAGGAACTCGGCTATCGGGTGAATTATCTTGCCCGGAGCCTCACCAACAAACGCTCCGATCTTGTCGGCCTCGTCGCCGCCGGCCTCGACAATCCGTTCCGCACGCTGCAGATCGAGAATCTGGCAAGAGTGCTGCTCGCCCGCAATTTCCGCCCCATCCTGCTCCCGACCTCGCCGGAAGCGGATACCTCGACAGTCATCGGCCAATTGCTGCATTACGCCGTTTCAGGCGTCATCGTCACATCGGACGCGCCGCCGACCGGGATCTGCGAGCAATGCGCGGCCGAGGGCGTGCCGATCGTGCTGATCAACAAGGGCAACGACATTCCCTTCGTCGACCGCATCATTTCCGACGACCGCATGGCCGGCCATCTCGCCGCCAGCCACCTGATCGACAGCGGCGTGCGAAAGCCCGCCGTCATGGCCGCACCCACCATATCTTACACGGCGCGGCGGCGCAGCGAGGCGTTCGTGGCACGCTGCAAGCAGCTCGGCGTCGAGCCGGAATTTCTGCATCTCAAAATAAACGACTACCGAAGCGGCTATGATGCGGCCGCCGAACTTTCCGCATCCGGCATAGACGGAGTGTTTTGCGCCAACGACTACATGGCCTGCGGCGTCATCGACCGCGTCATGCAGGGCCGCGGCCGCGATGATGCGCCGCCGCTCTTCATCATCGGCCATGACGACATTCCCCAGGCGAGCTGGACCGCTTACGATCTCACGACCATCCGTCAACCCTGCGACCTTCAGGCTGAAAAGACGGTCGACCTGCTGATGAGCCGCATCGTCGAGCCGGACCTGACGGCGCGTGTGGAATTCACGCCGGTGACACTGATCAGAAGAAGGACCGCCTGATGAATTCCGCACTCGATGCCGCCGCCATCCGCGCACGGGCGGGGGCCGCGATCACCGTTGCCCTCGAGGTCGGGCGGGAAACGGCCCGGTTTCGGCGCGACTCTGCCCCCGGCTCGCTTGCCGTCGAGAACAAGGGATTGCAGGATTTCGTCACCATCGCCGACAGAAGGGCCGAGCAGGCGATCCGCGACGGCCTGCTCTCGCGCTTTCCGGACGATATGTTCATGGGCGAGGAAAGCGGCGGGCGATCGGGCAAGGCCGGCACCTGGGTCGTCGATCCGATCGACGGCACGACCAACTATATCAGAGGCTTCCGGCATTGGGGCATCTCGATCGCCTTCGTCGCCGACGGCAAGGTTGAGATCGGCGTGGTTTACGACGCGGCCGAAGACAAGGTCTTTCACGCCGTCCGCGGCGGCGGCGCCTTCAAGGACGGGTTTCCGGTGCATGCGGCTGCGACCGCCGATCCGGCCAATGCGCTTGTCATTCTCGGCCATTCCCGCAAGACGAGCTTCGACGACCATCTCGCGCTCTCCAAGCGGCTTCATGAACGCGGCATGGACTATCGCCGCATGGGCGCGGCCGCCATCGACCTCGTTCGCGTCGCCGAGGGTGCCGCCGATCTCTACTACGAACGCCACCTCAATGCCTGGGACATGCTCGCCGGCGCGCTGATCGCCGAAGAGGCGGGCGCGATGGTGGCGATGCCGCCGGTTGACAGGCTGCTTGCGCAGGGCGGACCCGTCATCGCCCATTCGCCGGGGCTTGCCGGCGAATTCGCCTTCATCCTCGACATTGAGGGGCTATAGATAGACCACTCCCGGAGACGGGATCCGCCCGACTTCTGAGACTGCGAACTTGCCCGAAAGTTACGGAACGCCCGTTACGCAACCACGCGATTGCGACCGGTCTTTTTCGCCGCATAGAGATTCTGATCGGCGATCGCCAGAATCTCGTTCGGAGACTTGGCAGACAGGGTACCGGCGACACCTATGCTGATCGTGACGTGCAGCCCGTTGCAGATCTCAGACCAATCCCATCGTTCAATGGCTGAACGCAGCCTCTCGCAGAGATCTGCGGCCCCTCGGGGAGCGCCGGCGAACAGGACGACGAATTCCTCGCCGCCAAACCGAATTGCCTGATCGGTAATGCGCAGCTGGCTGCGCAGTATGGTTCCAATGGCACTCAGGACCCGGTCACCGATCATGTGAGAGAAGTCGTCGTTGATCGATTTGAAGTGATCGACATCCAGCATCGCGATGGAATATGGACGCTTCTCAGACGTCAGTTCCTTAAAGCGGCTGTCGAGATATTTTCGGTTATAGAGCCCGGTCAGTGCGTCCAGATAGACGGCATTGGCAAGGATATCGGTTTGCTCCTGCAGTTTCTGATAGGAGGCCTCCAGCGTTTCTGCGCGCTTCGACTCCGTTTCGGCAACTTCCTTGAACCGTTTGGTTTCATAGTAGATTTCAGCGAGACGTGCGCGTCGCTGCGTACTCTCGGCACTATTGCGCAGATAGGCTTGGTGGTATTTCTTATGTGCCTCCAGTGCCGGATCGAACTGCCCCAGCCCCTCATAGGCCTGCGACAGGTAAAGATAGATCTGGACATAGGAATCGAAACTGCCGCCGGCGTCGATCAGCTCCACCGCCTCGAGCAGCGGCGACAGGGCTTCGGTGAATTTTCCGGAATTGTTGTAGATCTGGCCCAAAGTGTAGAGATATTGCTGCCTGTCCCTGACATAGCTGTTCTCTTGAAACAGCAGATAGCGGGCCATGCACTGGAGCGCCTTCTCATGCTCGCCCAAGTGGCTGTAGAACTCGGCTTGGTTGCCGAGACAGAGGCGAGCGGCCCAGCTGTCGCCGATCTCGATTGCGATGTCGAGCGCCTGTTCGGTCAGTTCCAGCGCTCTGACCAGCATCTGGTGTTCTTCCTCCGGCTGGCCAAGCGCCCGCGCGATATATCCGCCTTCCGAATGAGCGCCGCCGAGATTGATGAGCCACCAGCATTCATAGTTCTTATTGCCAATCGATCTGGCGAGTTCGACAGATCTCTCGCTCATCAAGATGGCCCGGTCGGGCTGTTTGTTGCACCAGAAGATAATTCCTATGACGTTGGTGGCCAGGCTTTGCGCTTTCGGGTCCGCGGCCTTGTCGGCCAGATCCAACGCGCGGGTCGCTTGTTCGATCGCTTCCTCCGGCAAGCCCAGTTCCAAGAGCAACCATCCGAAATAGGCCCGGGCAAAGGCTTCCTCTTTACGCTCCCCGTGCAATTTCCAGAAGTCTATCGCCCGCCGGACATGCGTCAGCCCAAGTTCGGCCTTGCCGATTTGAAAACAGTACCAGGCAATATCGGTGTCGCATTGCGCGGCGAGCCGGTCGTCGCCCCGCGCCTTAGCATTAACAAGAATTTCGCCGGCCAGTGTGAGTGCCTCGACCGAACGGCCTGTACATCCAAGATGCCACGCTTCCTGTAAGCTGGAATTTGCTTGTCGAGTATTTGTTTCGGCATCAACAACTTGCATATCGGACACCAACATTTGTCTGCTGGCTATGGATAGCATCAGAAGTTTAAAATGATGCAAATTGCAAAAAGCAGGCGACAAGCCCGGAAATACGCTATCGAAAATCTCCCACACCTTCGGCATGATGCAGCAATTCAAAATGCTGCGGCGTCCTTTGCGCGTCTCGAAGAGACGCGCGGCGCCGCAAAACCCGCCGGTTAAGCCGTCATCCGCCGGCGCCAGGCGCGTTCTGTCGCTGGCGCCTCGTCGGTGGTGATCTGATCCGGTTTCAGGGCCATCAGCGCCGAAAAGCCTCGCCATTCCTCTTCGCTGAAACCGGCCTCCGGATCCTTCAGGGTGAAGGTCCAGGCATCGACATGTTTGCCTTCGTCCTGGCAGAGCGCGATCATATCCAGCCCCGCATTGGCGGCATTAAGGATCAGCGGCCAGTGCAGATAGATCGTGTCCGGTTCGGTCGGGCCGCGCAGGTCAGCGCGCAGTTCCGTCTCGACCGCCTTCCAGCCGTTGGCCATCCTGATATCGTAGAGCTTGTTGGTCGGATCGATGCCGCGCAGGAGATGGGGAAGCTTCTCCTTGACCGCGACGATGAGGTCGAGACTGTCGCCACTGACGATCACCGAGGCGGCGATATCGCGGAAATGCGTGGCCAAATGCGCGACGCCCCTGGCGCTGATCGCTTCGTAGTCGTCCTTCATGTCGAATTGCAGCAATGCGGCTGGATGCGTCGATTGCATCATGGCAGCGAGATCCTCGCTGAGGATCAGCGGCCGGTCGCCCTCTTGCATCCTGATATCGCTGAGGTCACTGACGCCCTTTTCGGCGACCGGTCCACGTCCTGTCGTCTCGCCTTCGAGTTCCTTGTCGTGCAGCACGACGAAACCGCCGTCGGCGCGGACGCGCAGATCGAGCTCCATTGAGGCGCCCGCCGCAAAGCCCTCCGCCATCACTTCGGCGGAAAACAGCGGGTCGGAAAACCGCTTGCGCAAGCGGTGCCATTTCAGGCGGGTGCGATGCCCTTCATGCGAAATCTCCAGCCCCTGCGCATCCAGCAATCTCGTCATTTGCACCAAGTCTCCGCGATACCACTTTCCTGCCTTGACGAGCCTTGATTATCAAGGGCCGGATACGGCTTTCATCGGGGTGCCGGAGAGTTTTCGTCAGGCCGGGCTACAGCGCCGCGCGTCTTTTCATACGCGCAAAGGATGCTGTAACACTTTGAATTGCTGCATAATTTTATCCTAAAATCGATTCCGATTTAAGATATTATGCGGGAGCGGCGGCCTTATGGTCGCCGAGTGCCAGATACCTGTCGAAC
The DNA here is from genome assembly GCF_001679785.1 of Rhizobium leguminosarum. NCBI lineage: Bacteria > Pseudomonadati > Pseudomonadota > Alphaproteobacteria > Hyphomicrobiales > Rhizobiaceae > Rhizobium > Rhizobium leguminosarum. Next base: position 207,645 of record NZ_CP016293.1, on the reverse strand, counting down.
ATTTCGCTGTCGGCCAGCAAGATCGCGCTCTCGCCGGCGTAGCTGACAAGGCCACGCTCTAGAACCACGGTGCGATCGGTCAGCGGCAGGATCTTGCGCGCCTTCTGCTCGATGATGATCGCCGACATGCCTTCGCCGTCGATGATCTTCCGGAGCGCCGCCAGCAATTCGTCGACGATGATCGGCGCCAGTCCTTCGAGCGGCTCGTCGAGCAGCAGCAGCCGCGGATTGAGCATCAACGCCCGTCCGAGCGCCAGCATCTGCTGCTCGCCGCCGGAAAGCTGGTTGCCGCGATTGAAGCGCCTCTCCTTCAACCGCGGGAACATCGAATAGACGCGCTCGACCGACCATGGACCGGGGCGGGCAATCGCCGTCAGGTTCTCCTCGACGGTGAGCGACCTGAAGATGTTGCGCTCCTGCGGCACCCAGCCGATGCCGGCGACGGCCCGTCGTTCCGGCCGCATGCGCGTCAGATCGGCGCCGGCAAAGCTGATCGTCCCGGAATGATGGGTGGTGACGCCGACGATCGTATCGACCAGCGTCGTCTTGCCCGCACCATTGCGGCCGAGCAGCGACAGGGACCGACCTTCATCGAGCTCGAAACTCACACCGCCGAGAACCCGGGCCTCACCATAGCCGGAAACGAGCCTGTCGATCCGCAAGAGCGCCGTCATGTCGCGTCCTCCCCGAGATAGACCGCCTTGACGCGCGGATCGGCGGCGATCTCGCCGACCGTTCCCTCGACCATCACCGCGCCTGCAACCAGAACCGAAATGCGGTCGGCAAAGGAAAAGACGAGATCCATGTCATGTTCGATCAGCACCACCGTCACCTCGGCGGGCAGGCTGCGGACGATGGCGAGCACCTCGCTGCGCTCTTCTTCGGCGACGCCGGCCGCCGGCTCGTCGAGCAGCAGCACCCGCGGCCGGCTCGCAAAGGCAAGCGCGATTTCAAGAAGCCGCTGCTTGCCATAGGCAATCCGGCCGGTCTTCTCGCCCATGACGCCGGAAAGGCCGAAACGCTCCAGCAGGTCCACCGCCTCATCGGTTGCATCCAGATGGGCTGCCAGCGGGCGCCATGCGGAGCGGCCAAAACCGTCCCGCTCATTGATCGCCAGCAGGACCGATTCCAGCGGCGTAAAGCCCGAAAAGAGCTGGTTGATCTGGAACGTGCGCGCGATACCGCGCCGCACGCGCCTGTGCGAGGAAAGGCCGGTGATATCCTCACCGTCGACGATCACCTGTCCGGAGGTCGGCTTCAATACCCCGGTCAGCAGATTGATCAGTGTGGTCTTGCCGGCGCCGTTCGGGCCGATCAGCGCATGGCGCGCGCCGCTTTCGATCGTCAGCGAGACATCGTTGGTGGCAGTGAAGCCGCCGAAACGCTTGACGAGGTTGCGGGTTTCAAGCGCGACGGTCATCGGCTTTCTTTCAGCTTCACGCCAGGCCGCCATGTCGCCAGCCGCTTGATGCCGGCCTGCAGCGAGGCCGGCAGAAATGTGTGCCAGCGGGCGATGCGCTCGCGGCCAACGAGCACGATGGCGATCAGGATCAGGCCGATCCAGAACATCCAGTATTGCGGCGTGGAGACAGAGAGCCAGTCGCGCAGAATGGTGAAGATGACCGCGCCGATGATGCCGCCATAGAGATAACCGACGCCGCCGATGACCAGGACCAGAAGCACATCCGCCGAGCGATGGAAGGCGAGGACATCGGGCGAAACGAAACTCGTCGTATGCGTCAGCAGTGCGCCGGCAATGCCGGCATAAGCGGCGGCGATCGTATAGATGACGATGATCCGGTTCCTCGCCGGAATGGCGACCATCGCGGCGCGCATCGGATTGGCCTTGATCGCCCTCAGCGACAGGCCGAAGGAGGAATTCATCAGATGCCGGGCGACAAATGTCAGGACGAAGAGTGCAGCGAGGCTGTAGACGTAGCCGGTGCGGCCCCAGAGGTCGAACTCGAAAACGCCGAGGATCGGCCCGACGGTGACACCGCTGAGGCCATCGGCGCCGCCCGTCACCCATGCCATCTGGTTGGCGAGTTCGGCGAGCATCAAGGCGATGCCGAGCGTCGTCATCAGCCGCGTGAGATCCGAGCCGCGAAGGACGAGGAAGCTCGCTCCGAAGCCGGCAAGGCCGGAGACCGCGGCTGCAGCAAAGAGGCCGGTGACGGGTTCGGCGATGGCATATTTGGCAAAGAGACCTGCAGCATAGGCGCCGAGGCCGAAGAAGGCGGCATGACCGAGCGAAACGATGCCGGCATAACCGAGCACCAGATCGAGGGATAAGGCAAACAGCGCGGTGATGGCGATTTCGGTGAGCAGCAGCATCTTCGAAGGCAGCACGAAGATGGCAGCGATCGCCGCGATCCAGAGGACGATCTCATAGAGCCGCCAGGCGTTGCCGCGGCGAAGCTGTTCGATGGCGCGTTTTCTCGCCTCGCTGCGTGCGTCGCTCATCGGCCACCCTCCCGCGAGAACAGCCCATGCGGACGCAGGAGAAGTACGGCGACCATGACGCCGTAGATGACGAAGGCGCCGATCTCAGGCACGTAATATTTGCCGGCGACATCGGCGACGCCGAGCAGGAGGGCGGCGAGAAATGGCCCAGTTATCGAGGAGGTACCGCCGACGGTCACCACGATCAGGAAGTAGATCATGAATTTCAGCGGAAAATTCGGATCGAGCCCGAGAATCTCGGTGCCCATCGCGCCGCCGAGGCCGGCAAGGCCCGAGCCGACGGCGAAGGTCAGCGCGAAGACCGCCGAGACATTGATGCCGAGCCCGCGGGCAACCCGTCCGTCATCGACAGCGGCACGCAGCTGGCCGCCAAAACGGGTTTTCGTCAGCAGGAGCTGCAGCGTGATCGTCAGAAGGATGCAGACAAGGATGATGAAGAGCCGGTAGCGGCCGATGCCGACGCCGTAGAGATCCCAGCGGCCGGAGAGCTCCTGTGGCAGCTGGATCATCTGCTGCTGGCCGCCCATGAAATAATGGGCGCCGGCGATCGACATGAAGACCAGGCCGACGGAAAACAGCACCTGGTCGAGATGCGGCTTGGAATAGAGGTGCCGGTAGAGCAGGCGCTCCAGAACAAGGCCGGCAAGCGCGACTGCGAGGAAGGCGATCGGCAAACACCAATAGAAGGAAACGCCATAGCTGTTCATCAGGACGACGGTGATGTAGCCGCCAGCCATGGCGAAAGCGCCATGGGCGAGGTTGATGAAATTCATCAATCCAAGCGTGATGGTCAATCCGCAGGCGAGAATGAACAGCAACATTCCATAGGCGATGCCGTCGAACAGAATAGTCAGCATGACAAACCCGACTTTCCAGGAGCAAAGCGGCGGAGCTGCCTCCGCCGCATCTTATCACAAAGCCTTACTGGCCGGCCTTGACCGGATCCTTCACGTCCTTGTAGGTCGCGAACTCGACGTTCTGCAGTTCGCCGTTCACGTCCTTGACTTCGCGCATATAGATATTCTGGATGATATCGCGGGTCTGCGGATCAATGGAGATCGGGCCGCGCGGGCTCGTCCAGGCAAGGCCCTTCATCGCCTTGATCAGCGCCGCTCCGTCCGCATCTCCCTTGGTGGCTTCGAGCGCGGCATAGATGGCATGCATGCCGTCATAACCGCCCATCGCCATGAAGTTCGGGCGCATATTGTTGTTGGCGGCCTTGAAGGCCTTGACGAATTCGGCGTTCTCGGGGCTGTCGTGCGCAGCCGCATAGAAATGCGCGGTGATGGTGCCGAGCGCAGGCTTGCCCATGCCGTTCAGGATATCGTCATCGGTAATGTCGCCGGTCCCGATCAGCTTGATGCCGGCTTCGGCAAGGCCGCGGTCGACGAACTGCTTCATGAACAGCGAGCCGACGCCGGATGGCAGGAACACGAAGACCGCATCCGGCTTGGCGTCGCGCACACGCTGCAGGAAGGGCGCGAAATCCGGGTTCTGCAGCGGAATGCGCACGGCCTCGACGACCTCACCGCCCTTTGCCTTGAACTCCTTGGTGAACCAGGTTTCCGCATCGATGCCCGGGCCGTAATCGGTCACGAGGGTTACGACCTTCTTGATATTGTTTTCATGCGCCCAGCGCGCGACCGGCACCGAATATTGCGGCAGGGTGCCGCTGGTGCGGATGAAATATTCCGATGCCTGCGTGATCGACGAGGTGGCGGCGGCCATGACGACGGCAGGCACCTTGGCCTGCGTAATCACGGGCGCGACGGAAAGCGCCAGCGGCGTCAGTCCGAAGCCGGCAAGCGTATTGACCTTGTCGTTGACGATCAGTTCCTGGGCGATACGGCGGGTCTGGTCGGCGGTACCGGCATCGTCGCGCACCACGAGTTCGATCTTCTTGCCGGCGACGGTGTCGCCATGCGCAGCGATATAGGCTTTGGCGCCGGCCTCCACCTGGCGGCCGGTCGATGCGAAGGGGCCGGTCATCGGCAGGATGAGACCTACCTTGAATGTATCTTCGGCATAGGACGGCAGACCAAGGCCGGCCGACATGACAAGCCCCGCAGAGAGGGCGATCAGACTTCTTCTGGCAATCACGGCTTTCTCCTCCTTTTACCGGCGATCTGCGCGATCCGCCGGCCTCCTCTTTCTCCATCGGCATGCTCGTCGGTCAGCCGGGGCCTCCTCGCCCTCGATCGCCGGCCGCGTCTCACGTCGATATCAGCGTCAATCCCGGAACGCGGGTGATCAGACTGCGATCCTCTTCCATGACGAATTCCAGATTGTGCCGCGCAAGGCGCGCATGTTCCCGCGCCAGCGCCTCGGCGCGGGTGCCTTCGCGCATCTCGATCGCCGAAACGATGTCGCGGTGCTGACGCTGCGCATGCACCAGCGACAGGCGGAAGGCGAGCACGTCTTCCTGCTTTTCCAGAAACGCGCTCGGCGAGGCAAAGGGCAGTTGCGTCGCCCGTTCCACCTCACGCCGCATCATCTCGCTTCCGGCAAGGCCAGCGAGCATGGAATGGAATTCCGCATTGAGCTCGACATACTGGGCAAACAGCATGTCCTCCGGCCGATCGCGAAAGCATTTGTCGAGCTCGAGGATCAGACCCTTGATCGCCTTGAGCTTGGCTGGCGTGACACCGCGTTCGGCGGCGAGACGCGCCGCCGTGCCTTCAAGCACACCACGCAGCTCGATGGCGTCGAAAACATCCGCGGTGGTGAAACCGCGCACGGCGTAACCGCCGGAGGGGATCTGCTCGAGCAGGCCTTCCTGTTCGAGACGCGCAAGCGCAGCGCGCAGCGGTGTGCGCGAAATGCCGAGCTTTTCGGCGAGCCAGACTTCCGAAAGGCGTTCGCCCGGCGAGACCCCGCCGCCGAGCACGAGATCACGCACGCCAAGAAGGCCTTTCAAGGCCTGGCTGTCGCGCTTGCGATCCACGGTTCTCTTTTCCGCAACCATCTCCCGTTCCATCCCGAAATTTGCGGTCCGCGGCCTATTCGGGCGCTTGGGCCTTCACGTGTCGCGGACGACATTCCCCATTCCTTTTCAGAAAGAGTACGACGTGTATACCAACGCCTGTCAAGTGATTATTGCATGATCAATGCCATATAATTTCATATATAAACGGTTATGTATAAGGCTAAATTTTGGTATTTTCCCGCGGCATTCGTTATGTCACTTGCTGGCGGCATAATTTTCGGCCTATCATTGTATACAGCATGGACACATAATATTTCCGCATGATGAGGAGAGAGGCTTATGATGATTGCGCCGCAAAGCGAGAGCCGGGAGAAATCGCCGCTTGCCGATCTCCTCTCGCATTATTCCATCGAGGTGACGTCACGTGACCTCCAGTCGCTAGAGAGCATGACGGCGACCCTGCCGCAGGGCTGCGAGGTCTTCATCGCCCATCTTCCGAAGGAAGACATCGGCCTTCTGGTAAGGGCCTCGGCGGGGCTGAGAGATGCCGGTTTCGTGCCGATTCCCCACATCGTCGCCCGCAACATCCGAAACCGCCTGGAACTCGACACCATGCTTGCCCGGCTTTCTGAGGAGGCTGGTGTCCGCCATGCGCTCGTCCTCGGCGGTGATCGGGACGATGCCGCCGGAGCCTTCGGCTCCAGCCTGGACCTGATCGAGACAGGGCTCTTCCAGGCATATGGCATCGACCGGATCGCCATCGCCTGTTACCCGGAAGGGCATCCCCGGATCCCCGGCGCCATCCTCGATGCGGCACTGACGGCAAAGATCGATGCAGCTGCACGTGCGGGGCTCGATGTGTTATTGGTGAGCCAGTTCCTGTTCGATCCGAAACCGCTCCTGAACTTTGCAAGGCGGCTTCGCGAACGGGGCGTGACGGCGCCGCTGAGCGTCGGCATCGCCGGGCCGGCCAGCCGCACAAAGCTTCTCAAATACGCGCTTCGCTGCGGCGTCGGCGCATCCTTGCGGGCGCTGCGCGAAAGAAGCGAGATCGCCCGCAACGTACTTTCGGGCGAAACGCCGGAAGAGTTGCTGATGGAGATTGCCGCAGCACAGGCCACCGAACCGGATCTCGGCATCAGCGGCGTGCATTTCTTCACCTTCGGCGATCCGGCCCAATCCATCCGCTGGGCAGAGCAGCAGGTGGATCGCTGACTGAAAACGGCTGCAAGGCCTCGACAAGCATCTTTTCAATGGGAGGAATATCATGACGAAACAGAGCCTCGAGCAGAAGCTGAATGCCGCCGGCAACACGGTGGATATGCTCCGCAATTCGCAGATCGGCGCCTATATCTATCCTGTCGTACCGCCAGAATTCAGCAACTGGCGCGACGAGCAGCGCGCCTGGCGCGAAACCGCCGTGCTCTTCGACCAGTCGCACCATATGGCCGAACTGATGATCGAGGGGCCGGATGCGCTGAAGCTCATCTCGCATCTCGGCATCAACAGCTTTGCCAATTTCCCGGTCAATCGCGCCAAGCAGTTCGTGCCGGTCAGCCATAGCGGCCACGTCATCGGCGATGTCATTCTTTTCCATCTTGCAGAAAGCCAGTATCTCATCGTCGGCCGCGCACCGACGATCAACTGGGTAGAGTTCCACGGGCAGACCGGCGGTTACGACGTGACGCTCGACCGCGACGATCGGTCACCATCGCGCCCCGGCGGCAAACCGGTCGTGCGCCGGCGGTACCGCTACCAGATCCAGGGACCGAACGCCTGGCAGATTCTCGAAAAGGTCAACGGCGGCCCGCTCGCCGACGTCAAGTTCTTCAATATGGATACGATGAACATCGGCGGGCGCCGCGTGCGCACGCTGCGCCACGGCATGTCAGGTGCGCCCGGCCTCGAGATTTTCGGACCCTATGAAGAAGGTGACGAGATCCGCAACGTCATCCTGGAAGCAGGCGAAGAATTCGGCCTGCGCCAGGTGGGTGCCCGCGCCTATGCGACCAACACGCTGGAATCCGGCTGGATTCCGTCGCCGCTGCCGGCAGTGTACACCGACGAGCGCATGAAACTCTTCCGCGAATGGCTGGGCTCCGACAGCTATGAAGCGACCGGTTCGATCGGCGGCAGCTTCGTCTCCGACAATATCGAGGACTATTACCTGACGCCGTACGAACTCGGCTATGGCCCGTTCGTCAAGTTCGATCACGACTTCATCGGCCGCGCGGCACTCGAAAAGATTGCCGACAAGCCTCATCGCAGGAAGGTGACATTTGCCTGGAACCAGGACGATGTCGCCAAAGTCTTCCAGTCGTTGGTCGACCCCTCCGCCGATAACTACAAGTATATCGACCTGCCGCTGTCGAACTATGCTTCCTCCAACTACGACAAGGTGCTGAAGAACGGCAGGACGATCGGCTTGTCGATGTTCTCAGGCTACAGCCACAACGAACGCACGATGCTCTCGCTCGGTACGGTCGAGCCTGACGTCGAAGTCGGTGACGTGCTGACCCTCGTCTGGGGCGAGCCGGATGGCGGAACTCGGAAGACCACCGTCGAACGTCACCGGCAGCTTGAGATCCGCGTCAAGGTCGCGCCGGTTCCTTATGCGCGCGATGCGCGCGAAGCCTATGCCGACAGCTGGCGCACCCGGCAGACGGCGTAAGCAGGGCGGACCGCATGGTCAGTTCCGCAGCAATCGGGCAGCGACCACACGCCCTGAAGGCGGGTGGTTAGCCGATGCCGCTTTCCCGCTCCTGAGAGCATCCTCTCAGGAGCAGTAGGCTGCGGATATCGCCTCCGAAGCGGCTGCTATGTCCGAGGGATGGCCGGCCTGCCTGAGGGCGGCGCCATACGCCACGACATTCGAGAGCACCGTCTGGAATGCGGCGCGCGGCCCAGTATGGTTCAGCCGCACGAGACGGGCCTGCGCGGTTCCGACGCCTTCGCTCAGCTCGACTCCGAGTTGCCCGGCGGTTGCGATCAGCGCGGCAGGCGCCAGCGCCTCCGGCACCGGCACCGACGTCACCAGGTTCGAAGCCCTTGCTGCAGGTACCCATGTCGGGGCTCCGAGTGCGGCAAGCCCCGCCCGTGTCGCCGATGCCGCAAGCGCGTGGCGAGCGACGACATTCTCCAGGCCTTCAGCCTCGATGCGGTCGAGCGCCACCTCCAGCACGAAAAATTCCAGCGGCGCCGGTGTTCCCGGCAGGCCGCGCCGGCCACCGTCGATCCAGCCCTTCAGATCGGCCAAAGACAAGATCGACGCGCGCGGTGCGCCGTCTCTGAGGATCAGATCCCAGGCGCGGCCGCTGACCGAAATTGCGGACACGCCGGCCGGGCCGCCGAGCGCCTTCTGTGGCCCGATCACCGCGATGTCGATGCCGAGATCGTCGACCTCGAGCTGATGGCCGCCGACCGAAGCGACCGCATCGACGACGGTGACGATGCCGCGAGCCCGGGCAAGCGCCAGTATCTCCGGCAGGGGGTTGAGAATGGCGCTTGCGGATTCGGCATGAACCAGCGCCAGGACATCGATGTGAGGACCAGCATCGAGCGCTTTTGCAACGCATTCGATCTCGATCGGCAGGCCCGGCTCGGCGACGACATCCTCAACCGTCGCGCCACCCCGCCGCAGCCATTGCCCGAACCAGCCGCCAAAGGGGCTGGTGATAATGTTGAGCGCTGAAAGGCCGGGGCGCGCAAGGCTGACCGCCGCCGCCTCCAGCGCCACCACCGCCTCGGCCTGCACCAGCAATATGTCGTTGCGGCTGCGCAAGATACCACCGATCCTGTCGGCAAGGACGGCGTAGCGCTCCGCGGGATAGGAGGGCACGCCATGCAGTGGATTCCAACCAAGATCGGACATGGATACTTCCTTCAGCAAGGATCGGTCACGAGACGGGGGACGGCGGCAACGAGTGCGCGGGCGGCCTCGGATTGCGGCGCGGCAACGACCGCCGCTGCCGGTCCGGTCTCGACGATCCGTCCGCCATCCATAACGGCGATGCGGTGGGATACGGCGCGGACCACGGCAAGATCGTGCGAAATGAACAGACAGGCAATGCCCTGTTCTTTCTGCAGATCGACCAGAAGCTCCAGGATCCTGCCGCGCACGGTCACATCAAGCGCCGAGACCGCTTCATCGAGCACCAGCAGCGAGGGCCGCGTCGCAATCGCCCGCGCGATCGCCACACGCTGCCGCTGACCGCCGGAGAGTGCCCGCACCGGACGGGCGGCATGATCTGCGGTGAGGCCGACACGCTCGAGTAGCATGATGATCTCGCCGGGGCGCCGATCCTTGCCGGCGATGCCGTGGATGCGAAGCGGATCGTCGAGCACTGCACCGACGCTCGCCAGCGGATTGAAGGCGGCGAGCGGATCCTGAAACACCATCTGCATACGCGCCCGCCGGCGCCGCAAAGGCGCACCGTTCAGCGCGAGCCAATCCTCTCCCTCGAAACGGATCGAGCCGGCATCGGCAGCAACAAGCCGCAGCAGGATGCGCGATAGCGTCGATTTTCCACTGCCTGAGGCGCCGACGAGACCGAGCGTTTCCCCGGCCGCGATGGTGAGCGACACATTATCGAGAGCAGCAATCCGGCGTCCCGCAGACGAAAAACCTTTCGACAGGTTTTCGATGGAAAGCAGCCTGTCGTTCATGACGGTACCTCCGCGATCAGCGGCGGCGTCGCGAGATCGCGATGGCTGGCGATGAGGGCGGCGGTATAGTCGCTCTCAGGCGCCGAAAGCACCGAACGGACGGGACCTGCCTCGACCAGCCTCGCATTGCGGAAAACGGCGATTCGATCGACAAAGCCGGAGGCCAGCGCGATGTCGTGGGTGATGAAGAGCAGCGTCATGCCGTCCTCGCGCACCAATCCGTCGAGCAGGCGGACGATCTCGGCCTGGACGACGACATCGAGCGCGCTGGTCGCCTCGTCGGCGATCAGCAGCGCCGGTTTCGCGGCGATGGCCGCGGCAATCGCCACGCGCTGGCGCTGGCCGCCGGAGAGCTGATGCGGAAAGGCCCGCATCGCCTTATCAGGCTGCGGTATCCGTACCCGCTCAAGCAATTCCTCGGCCCTGGCATAGGCCTGTTTCCAGCTGAGGCCGAGATGGCGCCTGGCGCCCTCGGCGATCTGTTCGCCGATCGTCAAAACGGGATTGAGGCTGGAGCCCGGATCCTGAAAGACGAAGCCGAAATCGCGGCCTGGGCGAGGCGGATGGCCAAGGCCGGGCCAAAGTATCTCGCCGCCGACCTTCGTTCCCTCCGGCAGCAGACCGGCAAGCGCGCGGGCAAGCGTGCTCTTGCCGGAACCACTTTCGCCGATGATCGCCAGCCTTTCGCCGGCGACTATATCAAGATCGATATGGTCGAGCGCGGCCGCGCCGTTCCTATCGCGCCCATAAGCGACCGAAAGCTGTCGCACGCTGCAGAAAATGCCGCTCATGCCGCCCTCACGCCATTGTCGCCAAGCGCCTTGCCCAGACCTTCGCTGAAAAGATGGACGCCGAGCACGGTCACGGCGAGTGCCGCACCCGGTATGACCGAGAGATAGGATGCCGAACGCAACACGCTGCGGCCCTCTGCGATCATCGAACCCCAGGTGGCGATATTGGGATTGCCGAGACCCAGGAAGGAAAGCGCTGCCTCGGTAAGGATCGCACCGGCGACGATGGTGGCCGAAAGCGCCAGCACCGGCGGCAACGCGTTCGGCAGGATTTCCCGGAAAGCGATTTCGGCGGGATGCATGCCGATCACCCTTGCCGAGGCGACATAATCCTGCTCGCGGATCGCAAGCACCTGCGCTCTCGTCAACCGCGCCGGATCGGCCCAGGTGCCGAGTGCGATGGCAAGGACGACAATGGGCGTCGACACGCCGATAGTGCTGACGAGTGCGAGAGCGAGCAGGAAAGCCGGTACGATCTGGAAGGCGTCGACCACCCGCATCAGCGCCTCGTCGACGAGCCCGCCGGCAAAACCGGCCGCAAGGCCGACGCAGAGCCCAAGCACCATGGCCGCAAACGCCGCCGCCAGGCCAACGGCAAGCGAGGTCCTGGCACCATAGAGCAGGCCCGCCAACACGTCGCGGCCGAGACGGTCGGTGCCGAGCGGGAAAGCCGGATCGGCGAACGGCGCCAGCAGGGCGCGGCCGGCAATTTTCAGCGGATCGCCCGGCGAAATAACGGGAGCGAGCAGCCCGGCCACAAGCAGGACGAGAAGGATCGCAAATCCGGCCGCCCCTTCCGGCGTGCGCAGCAGTCGCCGCAGCCAGCTCATGCGCCGCCCTCCGATGCGCCGATGCGCGGGTCGAGTGCGGCATAGACGAGATCGACGAGGAAATTGACCGAGATGACCAGGACGGCGCTGGTGACGATGATGCCCATCAACAACGGCGCGTCACGGCCGTTGACCGCCTCCTGCGCCAGCCGCCCGAAGCCCGGGATTGCAAAAATGCTCTCGATCACCACGCTGCCGCCGAGCATGGCCGCCGATTGCAGCCCGAGCATGGTGACGAGCGGCAGCAGCGCGTTGCGCGCGACATGGCGCAGCACGATCCGGCTCTGCGACAGACCCTTGGCCCGGGCGAAGAGCACGAAATCGAGCTTCCAGGCCTCGGCCATGCCGCTGCGCATCACCCGCAGGAACAAGGCGAGATAGATCAGTGCCAATGCGCCGACCGGCAGAACCAGATGATCGGCGATATCGAGCGCGCGCGAAAATCCTGTCTTGCCGGAAGCGATTGTCTCGACGCCGGCGATCGGAAACCAGCGCAGCTTCACCGAAAAGGCGATGCTCAGCACCAGGCCGAGCCAGAAGCTCGGAATGGCATAGACGATCAGCGAGCCGATCGACAGCAGCCGGTCACGCAGACCGCCCGGCCGCGCTCCGGCAAGGATGCCGAGCGCTGAGCCGAGGCCGAAGGATAGCGCCGTCGCGCTGCCCATCAGCAGCAGCGTATTGGGCAGGCGTTCGGCAATGAGCGCACCGACTGGCCGGCCGAAGGCGACCGACCAGCCGAGATCGAAACGTGCGAGTGAGGAAAGATAGAGCCAGAGGCGCGCGAACATCGATTGGTCGAGGCCGTAGCTCTCGCGTAGCGACTGCCTAAGTGCGGCATCGCCGCCGCCGATCGAGCCGAGATAGGCGTCGACAGCATCACCCGAGGCGGATTCAAGCAGGAAAAAGGTGAAGATCACCACGATCAACAGCACCGGAATGCTGCTGATCGCCCTGCGCCTCAGGAGGATGATTGCACGTCTCACGCCGGACAGGGCCTCTGGAAGAGAATTGCCGTCGATCCTATCACGATTGCAGCGCCGTATCGCCCCAGTTCGAGACGGCCCAGCGCGGATTGTCCGCGACGTTGAGCACGCTGTCGCGCGCGACGGTGATGAAACCCCATTCCGCGACGTTGATCAGCGGCAGATCGGCTGCGACGAGCTGCTGGAACTTGCGGTAGAGATCGGTGCGCGCCGCTGTGTCAACGGTCTCGGAGGCCTGCTTGATGATTTTGTCGAGCTCCGGATTGACGTAGCCGCCCTGGTTGGAGAAGGGCACGCCGGCTGGCGTGCCGGACTGGACGAGAATGGTGGTGGAGATCGCCGGATCGCCACGGAAGACCGGCGGACCGACGGCAAGGTCGAAGTCGTGGTCGGTATAAACAGCCTTTTGGTGCGCGGCCGCATCGGCATTGACGATCTCCGCGTTGATGCCGATGACGGCGAGCGCCTGGCGAAGGTAATCGCCGAACTGCCGGGTCTCGTTGAAATAGGGCGCGGGGCGAAGCTTCAGCGTAAAGCGGTTGCCATCCGGTCCTTGCTTGTATCCTGCCTTGTCGAGGATATCGTTGGCGGCCGCAGGGTCGAACGCATAGGTCGCGACATCGGATGTATAGAACTCCGGCGCATTCTTCGGCACCGGGCCGGTCGAGGCGGCGGCATAACCGAGGAAGATCGTGTCGACCACGAATTTCTTGTCGATCGCCTGGGCGATTGCTTGGCGCACCCTGAGGTCGGCCAATTCCTTGCGGCGATGATTGATCTCGACGACGAGCTGATAGGTCAGGGCCTCATAGCCCTTCGAAATCACCTTGATGCCTTCGACCTTGGAGATGCGGCCGAGATCGGCGAGCGGCACCGCCGAGAAGGCGGCAAGCTGGATCTCGTCAGCTTCGAGTGCTGCACCCGCCGACTCGCGATCGGGCAGCACCCGGAAGATGATCTCGTCGAGTTTCGGTTGGTCTTTGTCCCAGTAATTCTCGTTGCGCGTCAGCCGGTAATATTCGCCTGGCTTGTGCTCGGCGAACTTGAACGGACCGGTGCCGATCAGCGTGTTGTTGGCCGGGTTGGTCGCGATGTCGGTGCCGTCGAAAATGTGCTTGGCGACGACGCTGGTGACAACAGGCAGTGCGTTGCGGATCAACTGGAACGGGGTCGGCTTGGAGAAACGGAAGATCGCGGTGTAATCATCGGGCGTATCGACGGCTTCGAGATTGGCGAAGACCAGGCGGCCGAGATTCTGCAGCGGTTTCCAGATGTTGAGCGCGGAGAAGGCGACATCGACCGAGGTGAACGGCTTGCCATCGTGCCAGGTGACGCCGTCGCGCAGCTTGAAGGTGACCGAGAGGCCGTCATCCGAGCCCTCCCAGGAGGTGGCGAGGCGCGGTGAAAGCCCGTCCTTGCCGTCGAACGACGCTTCGGCGAGCGGCTCGATCACCTTGCTTGCGACGAAGAAGACGCCGTTCGAGGCGACGATGGCAGGGTTGAGGTTCTTCGGCTCGGAATCGGCCGCAACGATCAGCCGGCCGCCGCCGGACGCGGTCTGCGCGAGCGCCTGCCGGGCGAGCGCCGTCGAGGCAAGCAGCAGGGCAGTGCCCTTCATCAGCGTGCGCCGCGAGATAGATGATACGGTCATGACCCCTCCTGATCGCCGAAAATTCGAATGCCCATATTCAGGGTGAAATGCCGATTATCATAGAAATTAAATTCGAATGGCCAGACTGGGCGAGACACTTTTTTGTCACCCAGCCATTATTTCCTCAACCGCTGGCGGCTTGGCGCCTGGGCTCGGCGAAAAGATTGCGATAGGCCGCCCCCGGATGCGGCGCGATGAGCCGCGGCCCCGCTCCCCCGAGTTTTTCCCGCAGCGTTCCCTTGGCGTAGTCGGTCTTGTAGACGCCGCGCTTTTGCAGTTCCGGCACCAGCAGGTCGACGGCATCCTCGAAACTCTCGGGCGTCACGGCATAGGCAAGGTTGAAGCCGTCGACATCGGTATCCTCGATCCATTCCTGCATCAGATCGGCGACCGTTTGCGGCGAGCCGACGAAAACCGGGCCGAAACCGCCGATGCCGACCCACTCGGCCATTTCACGCACCGTCCATTCCTTGGTGGGATCGATGGTCGTGAAGGTCTCGACGGCCGATTGCACCGCATTGGTATGGCGGTGCCGCAGCGCCTCGTCCGGCCCGAACTGGCCGAAATCGATGCCGGTCCAGCCGGAGATCAGCGTCAGCGCTCCTTCGAAGGAGGCGTATTTGCGGTATTCGTTGAACTTCCGCTGCGCCTCCGCGTCGGTCTCGCCGAGGATCACGGTCTGCAGATTGAAGGCAAGGATTTCGCGCGGGTTGCGGCCGACGCGTTCGGCCGCCTCGCGAACATTGGCGACGTAGCGCTTCAGCACGGCCTTCGATGGCGACGCGACGAAGATGCACTCGGCATGGGCGCCGGCGAAATCCTTGCCGCGGCTGGAAGCGCCGGCCTGGTAGAGCACCGGCGTGCGCTGCGGCGAGGGTTCGCTCAAGTGAATGCCGGGCACGTTGAAATGCTTGCCGGAATGGCGGATCGGATGGACTTTTTCCGGATGGGTGAAGATGCCGGTTTCCCGGTCGCGGACGACCGCGCCGTCCTCCCAGCTTCCCTCCCAGAGCTTGTAGCAGACCTCGAGATATTCCTCGGCGAGGTCGTATCGGTCATCATGCTTCGTCTGCGCCGGCTGGCCGATATTGAGCGCGCCGCTGTTCAGGTAGGAGGTGACGATATTCCAGCCGACACGCCCTTTGGTCAGATGGTCGAGTGTCGATATGCGGCGGGCGAAGGTGTAGGGATGCTCGAAGGAAAGCGACGCCGTCAGGCCGAAGCCGAGGTGCTCGGTCTCATAGGACATGGTCGGGATCAGTTGCAGCGGATCGTTGACCGGCACCTGCGCCGAATGGCGCAGTGCGGCATCGACATTGCCGTTCAGCACATCGTAGACGCCGAGCACGTCGGCGATGAACAGCCCGTCGAACCTGCCGCGCTCCAGCGTCTTTGCCAGATGCACCCAGTAGTCGAGATCCTTGTAGGTCCAGGACTTGTCGCGCGGATGGCGCCAGAGCCCCGGCGACTGGTGTCCGACGCAATTCATATCGAAGGCGTTCAGCCTGATTTCGCGAGTCATGTTTTTCTTCCTTGGAATTAGGGATTGCTGCGGCCGAGGCCGTAGGTCAGCGCTAAGGCTCCGACGAGCACGGCGCCCTTGACGAAATCCTGGGTGTAATAAGGGGCGTTCAGCATGGTGAGACCATTGAGCAGCACGCCGACGAAGACGGCGCCGGCAATGGTGCCGAGCACGTTCGGACGCCGCAGATTGAAGACGGCAAAGCCGATCAGCGCGGCGGCGACCGAATCCATCAGCAGCGAACCGCCGGAGGAAATGTCGCCACGCCCGACGCGAGCGGCGATGACGACGCCACCGAGCGATGCCAGCGTGCCCGATAGGACATAGGCGAGCGTCTTCAGCCGCACCGTCGAGGCGCCGGCAAGCCGGGTCGCGACCTCGTTGCCGCCGGTCGCAAACAGTAGCCGGCCGATGCGGGTGCGTTCGGTGAGAATGAAGAGTGCGATGGCGACCGCTGCCATCAGCACCACCGAAACGGGCAGGGTGCCGAGGATGCTGTAGCGGCCGATCAGCAAAAAGGCCGGATCGTAGGCGCCGGTCGCCTTCGAGCCGTCGGGCAGGGTGAGGCCGGCCGAAATCGACCGGCCAGCGGTCGGGATCAGCTGCAGGCCGGAAAGCAGGAACATCATCGCCAGCGTCGCCAAGAGATCCGGCACCTTCAGGCGCACGATGAGGAAGGCGTTGACGAGACCGACCAAGGCACCGAAGGCGAGCACCAGCGGCACCGTCGCATAGGCATCAAGGCCCCAGACGATCATCGCATAGCTGGCCGCCATCACGCTCGATGCGGCGACCGCGCCGATCGACAGATCGAAACCGCCGACGGCCAGTGTGACGGTGACGCCGGCGCCGAGAATGGCGACGACGGACACCGCCTGCAGGATGCTCATCAGATTGGCGATATTGATGAAGGCGGGTTGGGCAATGGTGAAGCCGACGATGAGCAGCGCCAGCAGGATGAACACCGCGCCCGCCCGCAGGAACGCCCCGAGGGCTGCGAGACGGCCGTTATCGGCTTGCGGCGATGCCTTCGGCCGGACGCTTGCCTGCGGAAGAGTGTCGTCATCGATCGTCGTCATGCGGATATTCCCTGAATGGCGGAAGGAGTGGCAATTCCGCCTGCAGCGGGCTTCAACACGTGGCGGTCGATGACGAGGATGCGGTCGGCCACCTCATAGGCCTCCTCCGGGTCGGAGGTCGCAATCAGCGTCGCCCGGTCGGTGCGGGCGCGGATTGCCCGGATGATGTCGTGCCGGGCGCCGACGTCGACACCTTGGAAGGGTTCGTCGAGCAGCAGCAGCCAGCTCGGTTCCGCTTCCCACCGGGCAATCACCGCCTTCTGCTGGTTGCCTCCGGACAGCGACCAGACCGAGGCGAGCGGACCCGCGGCCTTGATGCCGAGACGGGCGATTGCCTGTTCGGCTTCGCGTCGCTCGCGGCCGCCGACAAGGAAACCGCGCGGATACCATTTGCCAAGATGCGGCAGGCTGATGGTCGCCGACAGCGAATGGCCCGGCCATGCCGGCGGCATCAGCGAGGAGCGATGACGATCTTCGGCCGCCATCGCCACACCTGCGGCGATCGCTTCAGCGGGGTTGTTCGGCCGATAGGGCCGGCCCCCGAGGAACATCGCGCCGCCGGCAAGCGCCGTCACCCCGAAGATCGCCGACAGCAGCCGGCTCTTGCCGGCGCCGAGCACCCCGGTCACCGCCACCACCTCACCCTCATGCAATGACAGATCGAAGGAGGCGGCCCCAGAGAGCAGTCTGATATCGCGCATCTCGAAAATCACTGGCCCGGTCGCAGGCCGCGCATCCGGCCGAGCCGCATCCAGTCTGCGGCCGATCATCGTCTCGATGGCCCTCGAAAAATCGATCGGCCGCGCGAAGGTGCCGACGACGCGGCCGCCGCGCATGACAAGCGCGCGGTCGGCGATGGCTTCGAGATCGGCGGTACGGTGCGAGATATAGAGGATCGCCAGTCCGCGCTTGCGAAGCCTCAGCAGAATATCGAAGAGGCGGCGGCTTTCCTCTCCGGAAAGGCTTGCCGTCGGCTCGTCGAGGATGAGGAGATCGGCGCGGTTGGCAAGCGCCCGGGCGATCGCCACCAGTTGCCGATCGGCGCTGGCGAGGTCACCGAAATCACGGTCCAGCGGCAGGGTGAAGCCCGCGGCATCGAGCATGGACTGCGCGGCGCGGCGGATGCCGGCGCGCGAGACGAAGAAGGGTGTGCTGCGATCGGCAAACCGGTTGAGCAGCAGGGCATCGGCAACGGTCAGGCCGGCCGCGCCGACGAGATCCGTCGACTGATGCACCGTGACGACACCGGCCCTTGCTGCTTCAGCCGGGCTACGCGGCGCGAAGGCGCGGCCATCGAGACTGACCATGCCGCCATCGGCCGGAAGCACGCCGGAAAGGATCTTGACCAGCGTCGATTTGCCCGCGCCGTTTGCGCCCATCAGCGCCACGATCTCGCCGCGTTCCATAGAAAAATCAGCGCCGGCAAGCGCCCGCGTCGACCCAAAACTGCGGGTGATATTTTCAATGTGAAGAAGCGGCATCGATAAAGGTCCGGGACTGCAATCGAAGCCGGAGTGTGCCCTGTCCGGGCGGTCGAACTCCAGGCACGGCTTTCCCCGGCGAACTGCCCTCGGGAAACAAAGAATCTCCCACAGCCCGTAAAATCGGATCATTTACTCTACTAAAAACATAGAGATTATATCTAATAATCCGACGCGTCGCGAGGGCTGCCAGACCTGTCAGACGACGCTCCCGATTGCTAAAAGGAACGCGACGATGAAATCCCTCGCACGGCTCGCACTGTCTGCCGCCGTCATTCCGTTCATTTTCATTCAAGGCGCAAAAGCCGACGGTCTGTCCGGCGCTCCTGCCCCTTTCGACAAGGGCGGCGTCAAAGTAGCGCTGATCAGCTACATCTCGGCCGGCGATTTCTTCCAGGCCTACCAGGCAGGGGCTGAAGCCCAGGCCAAGGCGCTGGATATCGACCTGCGCATTTTCCCCGGCCGGCAGGATGCCGCCGAGCAGCGCGAACAGATCCTGCAGGCGATCAATCTCGGCGTCTCCGGCATCGTCATCGATCATGGCCTGCCGGAATCGCTCGGCGACGTCGCGCAACAGGCGCTCGACAAGGGCATCAAGGTCGTGGCCTTCGACGTCAACCTCAACAATCCCAAGATTCCGCAGGTGGAGCAGAGCGATCACGAACTCGCGTCACTGGCGCTCGAACAGGTGGTGAAGGACAACGGCAACAGCTTCAACGCCGGTTATGTCTATGTCGCCGGCTTTGCGCCGCTCGACCGCCGCAACGAAGTCTGGGATAAGTTCAAGTCGGACAATAAAGGCGTGGTCGAAAAGGCCCGTTTCGGCAATGTCAGCGACACGACGGCGACTTCGACTGCCGATCAGGCGAAGGCCGTGCTAACCGCCAATCCCGATATATCGGTCGTCTTCGCCCCCTATGACGAATTCGCCCGCGGCGTGAAGCTCGCCGCCAATGATCTCGGCATAGCAAGCAAGCTCAAGATCTATTCGGCCGACGTCTCGACGGCCGATATCCAGGAAATCACCGAGGAGGGCAGCCCGTGGGTCGCGACCGTCGCGACCAATCCCGCCGTCGTCGGCGCCGTCTCCATTCGCGCCGCAGCACTCGAAATCGCCGGGCAGACGGTTCCCCACCAAATCACCGTGAAGCCGACGCTTCTGACGCAGGAAAGCCTGCGTGCAGCCGGCGTCAAGACGATCGAGGAACTGGCCGAAAAGATCCCGGCCTTCAGCACGAGCGATGCGGCAACAGCCAGCTGGATCCCGGACAAGCTGTTCTGAGAGCTCGCGCTTCGATCCTTCCGGCGGAAGCGTGCGGCTCCCGCCGGATCATCTTTTTGGAGAATTGGAGTTCCGCCCATGAGCCAATCCAATGTCATCTTCGCGGCCAGCCGAAATCCGACGCGCGAAGACCTCTTTGCCCGTGCCGAGGAGATCTCTGCCGACCTGTCGCGGCGCGGCGCAGACCTCGACCGCGAAGGCCGTCCGCCGCTCGCTGAGATCGTCAAATTGAAGAATGCCGGGCTGCTCAATGCGCTGCATCCCACGCAAATCGGTGGCGGTGGCCTCGATTGGGTCGACGGGCTTAGGCTGGTGCGCATTCTCGCCCGTGGCGAGAGCTCGATCGGCCAGCTGCTCGGCTACCACTACGTCAACAGCCAGTACATCTATTGGGCCCTCGATGCGGCGCGCGCTCATGCGCTGGGCAGCGATACGGTCGCCAGGAACCTCTATTGGGGGGCGGCCGTCAATCCGCGCGATCCCGGGCTGGTGCTCACCCGTCGCGGCAACGGCTATGTGCTGAACGGACGCAAGTCCTTTTCCACGGCGGCTCGGGTGTCCGACTATATCAATGCCAATGCGACGCTCGACGACAAGATAGCCGGTTTCGCCGTGCCGACCAATCGTCAAGGTTACGTCGCCAATGACGACTGGGACAATATCGGCCAGCGCCTGTCGGACAGCGGTAGCGTCGAATTTCATGATTTCCCCGTTTACGAGGAGGATTTCGTTGGCGCGCCGGCTGCACCCGACGTGGCGCCGCCAGTATTGTCGACCTTCAATACGCCGTTCATCCAGCTGGTCTTCGTCAATTTTTATCTCGGCACAGCGGAAGGCGCGCTGCAGGCAGCCGTCGATTACGTCCGCGACACGACCCGGCCGTGGATCACCTCCGGTGTCGAGCGGGCGGCGGATGATCCCTATATCCTCGAACGCGTCGGCGAATTCACCGCCGCGCTGAAGGCTTCGACGGCCCTTGCCGACAACGCCGCAGCTGCCGTGCAGGCGGGTCTTGCCCGCGGCCGCGACGTCACCGCGCGTGAGCGCGGCGAGGCGGCGGCGGAAGCCTATGCCGCCAAGGTCCACGCCACCCATGTCTCGCTCGACATCACCTCGCGCGTCTTCGAGCTGACGGGCGCGCGCTCGACGGCCGACAAGTACCGTTTCGACCGGTTCTGGCGCAATGTCCGCACCCACACGCTGCACGATCCTGTCTTCTACAAGGCGAAGGAAGTCGGCGAATTCGTGCTGAACGACAAGATACCGGAGGTCAGCCTCTATAGCTGAGGCGGCCACCTTTCATCGAAAGCAAAAACCCCATTGCCGGCGCCGGCAATGGGGTTTTCATCTGGAAGAGCGGGAAATTTCAGAGCGCGCCGTTCTTCGGCGGCGCTACGCCGTTCAAATGGTAGTTGCCGACGACGTGATATTTCCAACGCACGGGATCGTGGAGCGTATGGGTGCGGGCATTGCGCCAGTGGCGGTCGAGATTGAGGCCTGTTTGCACCGACGAGGTTCCGGCAAGCTCGAAAAGCGTGTTCGAGGCCTCGAGCGCCACTTCGGTCGTCAGCACCTTCGCCGCAGCGACGGCCAGCGTGGCCGCGATCACCTTTTCCTCCGTCGTCTCGACCTGCGCGGCATCGACCTTGTGGCCGGCGCGCTCCACCAGAGCCGTTGCGGCTTCCAGCCGGATGGCGATCTGGCCAACCTTGGCGATCGTCAGCGGATCGTCTGAGGCACGCTCAAGGCCGCTATCCATCCAGGGGCGCGATTTCGTCCTGACGAACTCCAGCGTTTCGGCAAAGGCCGCCCGTGCGATACCGAGATCGATGCCAGCATGGATGATCTGGCCGACGGAGCCTATCGTCGTCGGCCGCTCGAAGCCCTTGTGGTGGAAGACCACGGAATCGGCGCTGACATAGACATTGGCGAGGATGGTCGTGCCGCTGCCGGTGGTGCGCTGGCCAAAACCGTCCCAGTCGTCGACGATCTCGACGCCTTCGGTGCCCTTCGGCACGAAGGCCATGGTCAACCGATCCTCCGGATCGAGCGCGAAGATGGTGATCCAGTCGGCGAAGAGGACGCCGGTCGAATAGAATTTGCGGCCGTTGATCCGGTAACCCGGACCGTCGCGGGTGATGCGCGTATTGTAGTGGCCGACCGTCTTGGTGCCGCGCTCGGAAAGCGCATTGCCGAAACGATCGCCGGCCAGCACGCGGCCGAAGAAATAGCGCTGCTGCTCCTCCCCACCGTCGGTTCTGAGCGCCTCGAGAATATAGAAATGGTTCTGCGGGATCTGGCCGATCGAGCCGTCCGCCTCCGACAGGATCGCGGTGATCTCGGCAAGCACGGCGTTGGAGACGTCGAGGCCGCCATATTGCGCCGGCACGGTGATCGCCAGAAGTCCGGACTGTGCGAGAAGATCCAGTTCGCTAAACGGCAGGATCCGGTCGGCGTCGCGCTCGGCTGCGCGTGCGGCAAATTGGGCCGCCAGTCTGCGGGCGGTGGCGATCGCCTCATCATCGCTGCCGATACGGTCGGCCACGGGCCGGATCTGGTCTGCTTGCCTCAGCACGGTGTTCATCGATGTCTCCAATTCTGACGAGCCTATCGGTGGAAGAAATCGAACGCCGAGATAAGAGTACAAATTCTATAGATGTGATAGAAAATAAAAAGTGTTTGCTTATCAGGCTCCGACCGCCGCGATTAGTGTCGCGGGCCGGCACTCGTGCGACGCGGTCGCCTGGGAAGCGACAAAATTCCTGCCCAGAACTGGCGCTCCGGTCTCGTTTTGACTGCGGCGACCTCCTACGTAACCGATGTCAGATGCGTCGCCGCAGCGATTGCAGAGAGAACGCCCAATGCGGGGCAGGCGGCCGCCTTGCCCGATCCATGAGGAAAAATCATGACCCCACGGCAGTTGCGCCTCGGCGCCTTCATGCGTCCCGTCAGCCTGCATACCGGCGCCTGGCGCTATCCCGGTTCCTATCCCGACGCCAACTTCAATTTCGCCTATCTGAAGTCCTTCGCGCAGGCGTTGGAGCGGGCGAAATTCGACGCCTTCTTCATGGCCGATCACCTTGCCGTGCTCAACATGCCGGTCGAGGCGCTCAGGCGCAGCCACACCGTGACCTCCTTCGAGCCCTTCACGCTGCTGTCGGCGCTGGCGGCGGTGACGGATCGTATCGGCCTCGTCGCGACCGCGTCCACCACATTCGACGAGCCCTATCACATCGCCCGTCGTTTCGCCTCGCTCGACCATATCAGCGGCGGCCGCGCCGGCTGGAACATCGTCACAACGTCCAACCCCGACGCCGCCCTCAATTTCGGCCTTGACGAACATGTGGAGCATGGCGAGCGTTATCATCGCGCCCGGGAATTCTATGATGTCGTGACCGGGCTCTGGGACAGCTTCGCCGACGATGCCTTCATCCGCGACCGGGAAAGCGGCCTGTTCTTCGATCCGGAAAAGATGCATGTGCTCGGCCACAAGGGCGAGGAACTGAGCGTGCGCGGGCCGCTCAATATCGCCCGGCCGCCGCAGGGCTGGCCTGTCATCGTCCAGGCCGGCCAGTCGGACCCTGGCCGCCAGCTTGCCGCTGAGACCGCCGAGATGGTCTTCTGTTCGCCGCGCGATCTTGCCGCGGGCAGGGCGCTTTATGCCGATATCAAGGGTCGCATGGAAGCCATCGGCCGCAACCGCGACCATCTGAAGATCCTGCCCGCCGCCTTCGTCATCGTCGGCGACAGCATCGACGAGGCACGCGCCAAACGCGCCACACTCGACAGTCTGGTGCATTACGACAGCGCCATCGCCTCGCTTTCGATTGCGCTCGGCCATGACGCTTCGGGCTTCGATCCCGACGCGCCGCTGCCGGCCGATATTCCCGACACCAATGCCAGCAAGACCGGCCGCGCCCAGGTGCTGAAGCTTGCGGCCGAGGAAAATCTGACGGTCCGCCAATTGGCGCAGCGTTATGGCGGTTATGCAGGCCTCGCCTTCGTCGGCACGCCGGCCGGCATCGCCGACGAGATGGAGCGCTGGCTTGACGAGGAGGGTTCGGACGGCTTCAACATCGTCTTCCCCTATCTGCCGCAGGGTCTCACCGACGTCACCGAACGGCTGGTTCCCGAGCTGCAGCGCCGCGGCCTGTTCCGCAGCGAATACCAGGGCACGACGCTACGCGAACATCTCGGATTGCCGCGGCCGGAGAACCGGTTTTTCGCCGCCAGTGCGTAAGACGCTACGGGCAATCCCCGCGCGGCAATACGACGGCGTAATCGTCAGAATTCGACGGTCCTGTTGTCAAAGCCCAGCCGCGCGGGTGCGAATTCCCTTTCATCAGCGGAGGGATCGCGCAATGCCTCAAACAGCGTCTTCGGCGTCCAGTTCACCTGAAATTCAGCATAGCTGACAAGCACATAGGCCGCTTCGCCGCGATCAGTGATCACCAGCGGCCGCTCGCTCGCTTCCTTCTTCGCCTTGCTCGGATTCCGGTTGAAGGCTGCGCCGGTCATGAAGGACATTTTCATCAAAACCATCCACTCTACATCAAGAGGGAATATACCCAACCTGCCGGTCTCAGACCATGGCCCCCACATCGAATGCATCGCTTTCGCCCGGCATCAGTTCGAGGGGCCAGATGATGTTGCGCTCGCCTCCCGGATAGAAATCTCGATAGGCCGGCATGGTGGCGAGAAGCATCCGGCCGAGCGCGACACCGAGATCGTAGAGCGAGATGCGGAAGCAGCTCAGCGACGGCTGCAGGAACCGTGCGCGCGGAGCGTCGCGGAAGCCGATCACCGCAAGGTCGCGGCCGGGCATGACGCCCGATTCCGTCAGGCGGCGGTAAAGGCCGATCGCCATCAGCTCGTAGATCAGGATCACCGCCGTCGGCCGCTCTTCGTGCAGCAGCAGCTCATGGGCCGCCTGATAGCCGCCCTGTTCGCTCGACCTGACGCGGATGACGAGTGACGGGTCGAAGGCAATGTCGTGCCGCTCGAGCGCCCGGCGATAGCTTTCGACAAAGAGATAGCCGAGGTTGGCCTCGCTCGACGGCGCGGTGATCGCGATCCGGCGGTGGCCCAGCGCGATCAGCCGCTCGACGGCATGGTCGGCCACGCCCTCGAAATCGAGATCGATCCAGGGGAAATTGCTGGCCGAAAGGCTGCGGCCGAGCGCGACGAAGGGGATCTTCGCCCGCGATAGAAAGTCGATGCGTCGGTCGACGCGCTGCGTGTCCGAGATGATCATCGCATCGACGATGCGCCGCGCCACCATCCGCTTCAGATATTCGTGCGGGTCCTCGTCGCTCGGACAGGGCAACATGATGAGGTCTAGCTTGTGGCGGGAAAAGACGCTCTGCAGGCCGCTGGTGACGCCGAGGAAGAAGTTGTCGGCGTTCTCGACCGTCTCCTTGCTGGATTCGATCATCAACCCGATGACCTTCGTCTCCCCCTGCCTCAGGCTCCGCCCAGACTGGTTGGCGACATAGCCGAGTTCCTCGGCCGCCGCCAACACCCGCCGGCGGGTTTCCTGATTGACATCAGGCTTGCCATTCAGCGCGCGGGAGACCGTGCCGATCGAGATATTCAAGTGTTCGGCAAGCTGGCGAATCCCTTTCATCGCTGACGATTTTCCCCGGAGCATGATGCCGAAAAGTGTGCGCGGTTTTCGGACGACATCATGCTCCATTTCTTTAGTTCAGATCCGTCCGGATCTGGGGGCCGTAATTTCCCATTTGGCGTCTATTGACACCGCAAAATGTTTTCGCCTACAGTCGTAAACGTTTACG
Organism: Rhizobium leguminosarum; assembly: GCF_001679785.1. Lineage (NCBI taxonomy): Bacteria > Pseudomonadati > Pseudomonadota > Alphaproteobacteria > Hyphomicrobiales > Rhizobiaceae > Rhizobium > Rhizobium leguminosarum. The sequence continues at coordinate 182,174 of NZ_CP016293.1, read as the reverse complement.
GAGTGCGTGTCACGAGGAGAGTTGACACCGTTCCCCTGGAGGAAGTCGTGAAATTCAATGCCATTCTGTGCGGGTGCGGAGCTATGTCCAAAGGTTGGTTGCGCGCCATCGCTTCCAACCCTCTGCTGGCCGACTCCATCATCATCGTCGGCCTAGTCGACCTGAACCGGGAGACGGCGGAAAAGCTGGCCGCGGAGTTCGGCCTTGAAGGCGCCGTCATCGGTTCGGACTTGTCCGACGTCATCGCGGCCACAAAGGCCGACCTGGTCTTCGACATCGTCATTCCAGCCGCGCGCTACGACGTCGTTTCCACCGCACTCAAGGCCGGCTGCCATGTGCTCAGCGAAAAGCCGATGGCGGCCTCGCTTGCCGAGGGCGCCGCGCTGATCGATCTTGCCGCCGAGACCGGCCGCATCCACGCCGTCATCCAGAACCGCCGCTTCATATCAGGCGTCAGGCGCCTTCGCCGCTTCGTCGAAAGCGGCGCGATCGGCGAACTCACCGGCATCCATTGCGACTTCTTCCTGGCCCCGCATTTCGGCGGCTTCCGCGAAGAGATGGACAACGTCCTGCTTCTCGACATGGCGATCCACACTTTCGATGCGGCCCGCTACGTCGCCGACAGGAAGCCGCTTGCCGTCTATTGCGTCGAGCGCAATCCGAAGGGTTCGTGGTACCGGCACGGCGCCTCGGCCAATGCCATCTTCGAATTTTCCGACGACATCGTCTTCACCTATCGCGGCTCCTGGTGCGCCGAGGGCGAGCGCACCAGCTGGGAAAGCCAGTGGCGCCTCGTCGGCTCGAAGGGAATGCTCACCTGGAATGGGGAAGAGAGTTTCAAGGCGACCATCGCCGGTGAAGAGCCCGGCCTTTTGCGTGGGCACGCTGCCGTAAACGTTCCCGGTCCGGAGCATGACGAGGAGACCCATGGTCACGCCAGCGTCATCGCCGACTTCATCGCGGCGATCGGCACCGGCAAACGGCCCGAGACGGTCAATTCCGACAATATCCGAAGCCTTGCCATGGTCTTCGGCGCGATCGAAAGCGCCAAGACGGGCAGGCGCGTCGAAATTTCAGCATAGGATGACGTGACGTGAGCAACCCTGCAAAATCCATTCGTATCGGCACCATGGTCAGCGGCAACAAGGGCGATGCCGCAACCCGCATCGGCGAGATCGCCGGCATGGGCTTCGAAAGCTTCGAACCCTTCTTCTGGCAGACGACCAAGGGCCAGGACCTTGCCGAACTCGGCAAGCGCTGCCTCGATGCGATCGGCGACCGCGACATCACCATCTCGACGCTCGGCATGTTCGGCAATCCGCTGGAAGAGACCGCGATCGACCTCGAGACGCTGCAGGGCTGGAAGGACTGCATCGACAATGCCCATCACTTCGGCGCCACCTGCGTTGCCGGCTTCACCGGCCGCATCCGCGGCAAGCCGCTGACCGACAGCCTGCCTCGCTACAAGCAGATCTGGAGCGAGCTTGCCAAGCGCGCCGCCGACAAGGGCATCAAGATCGCCTTCGAGAATTGCGCCATGGACGGCAACTGGGCGACCGGCGACTGGAATATCGCCCATAATCCCGACGCCTGGGAACTGATGTTCAACGAGACGCCTGACGATAATATCGGGCTGGAGTGGGAGCCGTGCCATCAGATGGTCTATCTGATCGACCCTTTGCCGCAGATCCGCAAATGGGCGCACAAGTTCTTCCACGTCCACGGCAAGGACGCGACCATCCGCTGGGAGGTCATCAAGGAACACGGCATCTTCGGCAAGGAGAAGTTCGTCTTCATGCGCACGCCGGGCTTCGGCGACAGCAACTGGACCGACATCATTTCCGAGCTGCGCCTTGCCGGCTGGTCGGGCTCCATCGATATCGAAGGCTGGCACGACCCGGTCTATCGCGACGCGCTTGAAATGACCGGCCAGGTCTATGCGCTCAACCACCTCAAGCATGCCCGGGGCGGCGAATTCGTCGTCGATCCGGTCTGATGATATCGTGGCCGGCAAAGAGGAATTGCCGGAAACGGGGATAACCACAAAGGAGGAGAACCATGGCTATCCGCAAATATGCAATTCTGGGCGCTCTGGCGCTTGCAGGCATCTCGCTCACCGGCCTTTCGGCCAGGGCCGAAGACGTCACGCTGACGCTCTGGTCGCTGGACAGGGACATCCAGCCGGCGCCGAACCTCGTCAAGGAGTTCAACGCCCAGAACAACGGCATCAAGATCGAATACCGGCTGATCCAGTTCGACGACGTCGTCACCGAGGCCATGCGCGCCTATGCAACCGGCCAGGCGCCCGACATCATCGCCGTCGACAATCCGGAGCATGCGCTGTTCTCGTCGCGCGGCGCCTTCCTCGACCTCACCGACATGATCTCCAAGTCGACGGTCATCAAGCCGGCAAACTATTTCCCCGGACCGCTGAAATCCGTGGAGTGGGACGGCAAGTATTTTGGCGTGCCGAAGGCGACGAACACGATCGCGCTCTACTACAACAAGGACATGTTCAAGGCGAAGGGCCTCGATCCGAACAAGCCACCGCAGACCTGGGACGAGCTCGTCGAAGATGCGCGCAAGCTGACCGACCCCGCCAAGAACGTCTACGGTCTCGCCTTCTCGGCCAAGGCCAATGAAGAAGGCACCTTCCAGTTCCTTCCCTGGGCTCAGATGGGTGGCGGCAGTTATGAAAATATCAATGCCGAGGGCGCGGTGAAGGCGCTTGAGGTCTGGAAGACGATCATGGACGAGAAGCTTGCTTCCCCCGACACGCTGACGCGCGGCCAGTGGGATTCGACCGGCACCTTCAACTCAGGCAATGCGGCAATGGCGATCTCGGGTCCCTGGGAGCTCGACCGCATGAGCCAGGAAGCGAAGTTCGACTGGGGCGTCACATTGCTTCCGGTTCCGAAGGAAGGCGCTGAACGCTCGTCGGCCATGGGTGACTTCAACTGGGCGATCTTCTCCACCAGCAAACATCCGGTCGAAGCCTTCAAGGCGCTCGAATATTTCGCCTCGCATGACGACAAGATGTTCAAGAATTTCGGCCAGCTTCCGGCTCGCTCCGACATTTCGATCCCGGAAACCGGTCAGCCGCTGAAGGATGCCGCCCTCAAGGTCTTCCTCGAACAGCTGAAATACGCCAAGCCGCGCGGCCCGCATCCGCAATGGCCGAAGATCTCCAAGGCGATCCAGGACGCTATTCAGGCAGCACTCACCGGCCAGATGAGCCCGAAAGACGCGCTCGACCAGGCAGCCGACAAGATCAAGGCTGTATTAGGCTAGTTGGCGTCGAGCCAGCCTCTTGCTCCTCTTCTCCCCAGCGGGGAGAAGATGCCCAAAGGGCAGATGAGGGGTGAGGAGCGACAGCGATGAATGTTCTGAACGCAAGTGAAGAACAGCAGACGCCGAGTTCGCTGCCCCTCATCCGGCTGCCGCCACCTTCTCCCCGCTGGGGAGAAGGGGATCCACCGATGGCTCAACAGCCATCCAACCATTTCCTCCCGGCGGGGGCCGTCTTCCGCATCATGCGCCAGGCGGCCCCGTTCGGAGTATCGGAGGACCCATGAAGAGGATCCTGATGAGCGTCAGGGACGGCCGCGGTTTCGATATCGTGCTGGTCGCTTTCCCGCTCGGTTTTCTGTTCCTGATGGCGGGGCTGCCGCTGATCTACAATGTCGTGATGAGCTTCCAGGAGGTCGACATGTTCAGCCTCGGGACCTTCTCGCGTCCCTTCGTCGGCTTCAAGAATTATACCGACCTCTTCGCGCAGCCGGAAACGCTGCCGATCCTCTATAACACCGTCATCTTCGTCGTTGGCTCCATCGCCGGCCAGTTCCTGATCGGCTTCGGCCTGGCGCTGTTCTTCTGGGTCAATTTTCCCGGCGCCTCATGGATGCGCGGCCTGTTCCTGGTCTCCTGGGTGATGCCCGGCCTCGTCGTTGGCGCCATCTGGAACTGGATTCTGTCGGGCGATTTCGGCGTGTTGAATTTCATTCTAAAGGAAAGCGGCATCATCTCCGGCAACATCTTCTGGCGCTCGGACCCGCATTATTCGCTCTATGCCGTTATCATCGCCAATGTCTGGCTCGGCACCTCGTTCAACATGATCCTGCTTTCCGTTGGTCTTGCAGGCATTCCGGCCGACCTCTTTGAGGCGGCCGAACTCGACGGCGCCAACGTCTGGCAGCGCTTCTGGACAATCACGCTGCCGATGATGCGCTCGACCATCGGCGCCATCATCGCGCTCGGCCTGATCTTCACCTTGCAGCAGTTCGATCTTTTCGCCGCGATCACGTCGGGCGGGCCCAACAATTCGTCGAATGTCACGCAATATTGGGCCTGGGATCTGTCCTTCCGCCAATACGACTTCGCCAAGGGCGCAACGATCTCCGTCATCATGATCGTCTTCGTCATGTTCGCATCCGTCGTCTATGTCCGGTCCACACGCCACGAGGTGCGCGGATGAATACGACGAACCGCGACCGGCTGATGCTCGCAATATCGATCGTCATGGCGGCGATCTATCTCTTCCCGCTCTACTGGATGTACATCACCGCGCTGAAAAGCGGCTCGGAGATGTTCGCGACGCCGCCGAGCTTCTGGCCGGCAGCACCCCAATGGGGCACCTATACCTATGTCTGGGAAAGCCGCGACATGGGCCGCTACCTCTGGAACTCACTGGTCATCGCTCTGGGTTCCATGGCGCTGATCACCGTGCTCGGCGTCGGCTGCGCCTATGTGCTCGCCAGATACCGCAACGTCTGGGTGGATATCGGCCTGTTCCTGATCCTGATGCTGCAGGTCCTGCCGGCCTCGCTGATGATCACGCCGATCTTCGTCGGCTTCTCGCAGATCGGCCTGCTTTCCACTCCGCGCCTTGCCGTCATCATTGCGGTCGCGGCAAAGAGCATGCCCTTTTTCGTCATCCTGGTGCGCGCCACCTTCATGAGCGTTCCCCAGGAACTGGAGGAGGCAGCACTCGTCGACGGCAATTCGCGCGTCGGCGCCTTTTTCAATATCGTGCTGCCGCTCGCTCGAAACGGCATCCTGGTCAGCGCCATCCTGATCTTCATGCAGGCCTTCGGCGAATTCGTCTATTCGAAGTCGATGATCCAGGCGGCCGAGCTTCAGCCGGCAAGCGTCGGCCTCAATTCCTTCATGGGGCCGAACACCAACGAATGGAACAACATCATGGCCTACGCCACGATGTATGTGACACCGATCCTCGCCATCTTCGTTCTCTTGCAGCGCCGCATCGTATCCGGCCTCACCTCTGGAGCCCTCAAATGACCACACAGATCGAGCTCAGAGGCGTCAACAAATATTACGGCGCCTTCCACGCCCTGAAGAATATCGACCTTTCGATCGCCAAGGGCACTTTCGTTGCGCTCGTCGGCCCGTCCGGCTGCGGCAAGTCCACGCTACTGCGTTCGCTGGCCGGCCTCGAAAGCATTTCGTCGGGCGATCTCAGGATTGCCGGCGAGCTGATGAACGGCGTACCGCCGCGCAAGCGTGACGTCGCCATGGTGTTCCAGTCCTATGCGCTCTATCCACATATGACGGTCGAGGAGAACCTGACCTACAGCCTGCGCATCCGCGGCATCGCCAAGGCCGAGGCCAAGAAGGCCGCCGAGGACGTGGCGGCGACGACAGGTCTTTCGCATCTCCTGAAGCGCTATCCGCGCGAGCTTTCCGGCGGCCAGCGCCAGCGCGTCGCCATGAGCCGCGCCATTATCCGCCACCCCAAGGCCTTTCTGTTCGACGAGCCGCTGTCCAACCTCGATGCTGCGCTGCGCGTCCACATGCGCAAGGAAATCCGGTCGCTGCACGACCGACTGCACGCAACCTTCGTCTACGTCACGCACGATCAGGTCGAAGCGATGACGATGGCCGACCATGTGGTGGTGATGCGCGACGGCATCATTGAACAGCAGGGCGCGCCGCTTGATCTCTACGACCGGCCGGCGAACCGGTTCGTCGCCGGTTTCATTGGTTCGCCGGCCATGAATTTCATTCCCGCGATTGCCGCGGAAGGCGGCAAGAGCCTCATCCTGGATTTCGGCGCAGTGAAGCAGACGCTTGCAATCACCCGCGCCGTCGAGCCCGGACGTAAGCTCGTCGCGGGCATCCGGCCGGAGCATATCGGCGTCGTCGAGCCCGGGCATGGCAGCTTCGATGTACCGATCGCCTTCGTCGAATCGACCGGCTCGTCAACCTTCATCGTCGCGGCGACAGAGCCGGAGCTGACGATCGTCGAGACGCGGCGCGACAGGGTCAAAGCGGGAGACATGATCGGACTTTCGATCGATCCGGGCCAGATCCATCTCTTCGACGCGTCGACGGATCACCTGGTATAAGCTCATTCGAGCAATCGGTCGGGCAGGGGTTTCAGCGGATAGGCCTGCCAGAAGAAGGTATCGGCCGCCGCCTGGTCATAGGAGAAGTTGCGTGCTTCCCTGATCTTGCCGTTCTCGATGCGGAAGGCGAGCACCCAGATCGTATCGACATTGGCCAGGCCGTCGCGTCCCGACCAGCCGCGATGCATGTCGATCACCCAGTTCTCGTCGGCCATCAGCGCGATCAGCTCGGCACGGAAACCGGCCTTGCCCAGCTGCTGGAAGAATGCCGCCACCTCTTCCTTGCCGCGCTTGACGCCGGCCAGCGGATGATGGCCGGGAATGTGCCATTCGATATCGTCGGCGAAGAACGCCGTGACGCGGCTCATATCGCCGCTGCCGTAGGCGGCGTAGTAGTCGGTGATGACCTTGCGGTTTTCTTCCGGGCTTGCCGCCATGACGCCTCCTCCGGAAAAGAGTGCAACTGAAACGAAGAGGGCGCGAACGAGCGATGATCTGCGCATGTGGGTCTCCTTGAAACTGAGAGTAGCAGGCCGGATCAGCCCGGCTGCCGGGCGCGTTCCGCGGCCCTGTTGACCAGGGCCCGGTTGCCGGTCTCATGGTTGGGCGTCATCACCAGTCGGGAGACTTTCCAGGCGCCATCGATCTTGGTGAGGTCATATCGATAATGTCCCATCAGTACCCAGCTCTCTGAGCCGATCCGGTGGACGGCCTGGAAATCGGCCTCGGCCACCGCAGTGAGGCCAGCGCTTTCGACGATGGCGTGGTTGCTGACGAGATGCAGCGTGCGATCGAAGCCCGGGAGAAAAGCAGACCATTGCCGGATGACGGCTTCGGCCGGCTGGGTGGTCGGCTCGCCGCCCCAGAGGCCGGTGTAATCCAGCGTCACCGTGTCGGCGAAGGCGCCGCGCACGCGGTCCCACTGGTGGCGGTCGGCGCCAGCGGCAATGTCGGTAATGGTGTCGATGATGGCCGCCCGGTCGTCAGCACCGATCGATTCGGCCCTGGCGGTAAACGACGCCAGCAACACGCCGGCTGCCGCGGTGAGAACGAGGGTTTTCATAGTCATCTCCTTGTCAGCTATCAGGAGCCTCTGTTGATCCGTTCGAAATGCGCCGCCACGGCATCGGCCGCCGGCGTGACATGCTGGGGATTGTCGTAGAAATCGAACTGGGTGACGCCGTCGAGCCAGATCTCGGACGCATCACCATGAAGGCGCGCCAAAAAGGCATGTGTGCCTTGCGGAACGGCGGCCGCTTCCGAGTGGACGATCAGCGTCGGTTTGTCGAGGCGGTCACCGGTGGCAACCGAGTCATAGGTCAGCCATGGCTCCCAGGAGGCGAGATTGAACTTGTTGTCATATTGCGGGATGAGGCCGCGAGTGGGCTCGGTATAATAGGGGATCTGGTACATCAGCGCCGTGCTGTCATTGGCGCTTGCGGCAACGATCATCCGGGGCTGGCCGTTGCGCTCGGCTTCCTCAGCCTCGCGGGATGTGGCGATCAGCCTGGAGACGCCGTCCGCACCGCCATAGATCCGCTCGACGATCGCCTTGTCATGCAGCCACGGCGCCACCAACGATATGGCGGTGAAATCGGGATTGCCCGAAGCCGCCGCCGCCATATAGCCGGCGGAGGCGCAGATGCCGAGACCGGCGATCTTGCCGGCATCGATTTCCGGCAAGGTTGCCATGAAGTCGGCCGCCGCCACGATATCATCGGTCTTGGCCGCCGGATCCTCCTTGAAACGGATATTGCCGCCGGACTGGCCCCAGCCGCGGAAATCGAAGGCGAGGGCAATGAAGCCGCGCTCGGCCATCTCCTCCGCGTAAAGGCCGGACATCTGCTCCTTGATCGAGGTCCAGGCGCCAGTTACCAGAACGCCGGGGCGCTTTTCGCCCGGCTTGTAGTCGGCCGGGAGATAGAGCGTGCCGGCAAGCGTCACTCCCTCGTTCTGGAAGGAGACGGGACGCGTCTCGATGCCAGCCGCAAAGGCCGTCGAATGCAGCAGGGCTGCTCCAATTGCAGAAAGGGTCGATAGTCTCATCGAAGATTTCCTCGCCGTCATCGCCGGTTTAATCAGGTACGAGGAGGAGTTTCGCAGCATCGGCGCGCAGGCGCCGGAGCGATAGTTGGCATTTGTTATGTGTTTATTGTCATTCTCGGTCGGAGCGCTATCGTCTGCGAAACGCTGCCGGCGTGAGCCCTGTACTGCGCCTGAAATGCCGACCGAAGCGGGACACGTCGTCATAACCCACGCGGATGGCGACGGCGGCAACCGGAACGCCCGTGGTCCTGAGCAGCACCTTGGCCCGTTCCATTCGCTCACGGATGACATATTGTAGCGGCGACGTGCCGAGCGCAGCGGTGAAGATGCGCACGAAATGGAACCGGCTCATTGCCGCCTCGGAAGCCATGTCGTCAAGGGAAAGATCCTCGGCGAGATTGTCGTGGATATATGCCAGTGCACGGCGCAGCCGCCGGTCCTCGACCCCAATGGATGACAGCGGGGCAGGCGAGAGCAGCTGGGCCAAATGTGCTGCAACCGCAAGGTTCATCGTATCGCGATAGAGGGATTGCGGTGCATCCCGAAGAGAGGCCGCGTGACGGACGAATTGAACCAGCAGCGGATCGAGGCTGCCAACGACGGGATTGAAGACGGCCCTGTCGAAACCGACATCCTTGAGCAAGGCATCCGACAGATCCACTCTCAGAAACGAGAGCTCATCGTCATATTCGCAGGTGCCCGACGAACCGGCCGGCAGAATCCAGCCGTCGCCGGCACGCAGCGGCACGACCCGCTTACGATCGGAACCGACGGCGATGCGGTGCCGGTCCTGATCAACCAGAAATAAGCCGATGGCCAGCCGGGGAATCGCGAACGCACCACCGCCAGCAGGCAGATCCAGCCTGCCCGCCGTCAACCAGTCTCCGCTCGAAACTCCTCGCGGTCCGCTCATGGGACAAATCTAATTTGTCACGCCGGGAATTCAACCATGCAGATTTCGGCTGTCTTGGCGTCGGAAAGCAATTGTTATTAGCCGGAAGACGAAGAAAGCCCGATAGCGAGAGCCGGGGAGCCGCCTCGCGCGGTGAACGGCTGTTGTGTCACAAGTATTACAATTTTATGACGCTCATGGAATAAAAGCGAAGAAACCCACGATCCGTTTAATGTCATGGAACTTTGAAAAAGTGGTCATCGCGCTGAAATAATCGCGGTTCAAACAGCCCCGCACAAGTGGGGGCTCCATGCGAAAGAAAAACGTTCTCCTCATCGTCGTTGACCAATGGCGAGCCGATTTCGTTCCGCACGTTCTGCGTGACGACGGGAAAAACGATTTCCTGAAGACGCCTAATCTCGACCGGCTCTGCCGTGAGGGCGTGACCTTCAGGAACCATGTGACGACCTGCGTTCCCTGCGGCCCGGCCCGTGCGAGCCTGCTCACCGGCCTCTATCTGATGAACCATCGCGCCGTGCAGAACACGGTGCCGCTCGACCAGCGCCACCTCAACCTCGGCAAGGCGTTGCGCGGCGTCGGCTACGACCCGGCGCTGATCGGCTATACGACGACGGTGCCGGATCCGCGCACCACTTCGCCGAACGATCCGCGCTTCAAGGTGCTCGGCGACATGATGGACGGCTTCCATCCGGTCGGCGCCTTCGAACCCAACATGGAGGGTTATTTCGGCTGGGTGGCACAGAACGGCTTCGAGCTGCCGGAGCATCGTCCTGATATCTGGCTGCCCGAGGGCGAGGACGCCGTTGCCGGCGCCACCGACCGTCCGTCACGCATTCCGAAGGAATTTTCGGACTCGACCTTCTTCACCGAGCGGGCGCTGACCTATCTCAAGGGTCGCGACGGCAAGCCCTTCTTCCTGCATCTCGGTTATTACCGGCCGCATCCGCCCTTCGTCGCCTCCGCTCCCTATCACGCCATGTACCGGCCGGAAGACATGCCGGCGCCGATCCGCGCGGCCAGCCCGGATATCGAGGCTGCACAACATCCGCTGATGAAATTCTATGTCGACAGCATCCGCCGCGGCTCCTTCTTCCAGGGCGCCGAAGGGTCAGGCGCAACGCTCGACGAAGCGGAACTGCGCCAGATGCGCGCGACCTATTGCGGCCTGATCACCGAGGTCGGCGATTGCCTTGGCCGGGTCTTTAACTATCTCGACGAGACCGGACAGTGGGAAGATACGCTGATCATCTTCACTAGCGACCACGGCGAGCAGCTCGGCGATCATCACCTACTCGGCAAGATCGGCTACAACGATCCGAGCTTCCGCATTCCGCTTGTCATCAAGGACGCCGGCGAAAATGCTCGCGCCGGCGCGATCGAAAGCGGCTTCGCCGAGAGCATCGACGTCATGCCGACCTACTCGACTGGCTCGGCGGCAAGATCCCACACGCCTGTGACGGCCTGTCGCTGCTGCCCTTCCTCAGCGAGGGCCGGCCGCAGGATTGGCGCACTGAGCTGCACTACGAATACGACTTCCGCGACGTCTATTATTCCGAGCCGCAAAGTTTTCTCGGCCTCGGCATGAATGATTGCAGCCTCTGCGTCATCCAGGACGAGCGATACAAATACGTTCATTTCGCAGCGCTGCCGCCGCTGTTCTTCGATCTGCAGCACGATCCGAACGAATTCACCAATCTCGCCGACGATCCGGCCTATGCCGCGCTCGTGCGGGACTATGCGCGGAAGGCGCTCTCCTGGCGCCTGAAACATGCCGACAGAACCCTGACCCATTATCGCTCCGGTCCCGAAGGCCTGATCGAACGCAGCCATTGATCCGACTTACCAGAGAACCCAAGGAGATATTCCCATGGTCACCTTCACCCGTCGCGGTGCTCTCGGCCTTGCCACCGGCGTCGCCAGCTCGCTGATCCTGCCGCGCTTTTCCATCGCCCAGGCCGACAACCGTCCTTCGATCACCATCGCCGTCCAGAAGATCTCGAACTCGAACACACTGGATACGTTGCGCGAACAGTCGAATGTCGGCCAGCGCATCTTCAATTCGTCGCTCTGGGAAAGCCTGGTCGGCCTCGACTGGCTCGGCAACCTCTCGGCCGTTCCGTCGCTCGCCACCGAATGGCGCCGTATCGACGACAAGACCGTCGAGCTGAAACTGCGCCAGGGCGTCAAATTCCACAATGGCGACGAGATGACGGCCGAAGACGTCGCCTTCTCCTTCAGCAAGGAACGCATGTTCGGCGATACGCAGCCGAGCACCGGCAAGACGATCTTCGTCACCGAAAAGAACCCGCTCGGCCGCGAAAGCAAGGAACTGCCGGTCGAAATTCCGGCCGTCGCCCGCCGCATCTGGCCGGCCCTGCTCGGCATCGAAATCGTCGACAAATACACCGTCCGCTTCGTCAACGGTTCGCCTGACGTGACGATGGAAGGCCGCATCTCCGTTGCCGCCAGTGCCATCGCCAACCGCCGCAGCTGGGATGAGGCAAAGAGCTATCTCGACTGGGCCCGCGCACCGATCACCACCGGTCCCTACCGCGTCGCCGAGTTCAAGCCGGACACCTACCTGATCTACGAAGCGCATGACGAATATTGGGGCGGCCGTCCTCCGGTGAAGCAGATCCGCTTCGTCGAAGTTCCGGAAGTCGCCTCGCGCGTCAATGGCCTGCTGTCCGGCGAATATCATCTCGCCAGCGACATCCCGCCGGACCAGATCGAAGGAATCGAAAAGAACGCTGCCTTCGAAGTCCAGGGCGGCATCATCACCAACCACCGCCTGACCGTGTTCGACAAGACCCATGCCCAGCTCGGCAACCCGCTGGTTCGCCGCGCCTTCACGCATGCCATCGACCGCCAGGCGATCGTCGACTCGCTCTGGGCAGGCCGCACGCGCGTTCCGGCCGGCCTGCAGTGGGACTTCTATGGCGACATGCTGGTCAAGGATTGGACCGTGCCGGAATACAATCCTGATCTCGCCCGCCAGCTCCTCAAGGAAGCCAACTACAAGGGCGATCCGATCCCGTATCGGCTGCTGAACAACTACTATACCAACCAGACCCCGACGGCGCAGATCCTCGTCGAAATGTGGGCGCAGGTCGGCCTCAACGTGCAGATCGAGATGAAGGAAAACTGGCAGCAGATCCTCGAAAAGACGCCGACGCGCGCCGTCCGCGACTGGTCGAACTCCGCAAGCTTCGCCGATCCGGTTTCCTCGATCGTCGCCCAGCACGGTCCGAACGGCCAGCAGCAACAGGTCGGCGAATGGACCAACGCCGAGATGAACACGCTGTCGACCTTCCTCGAGACCAGCACCGATCGCGCCAAGCGTCATGACGCTTTCGCCCGCATGCTGCAGATCTGCGAGCGCGAAGACCCCGCCTATACCGTTCTCCACCAGAACGCCGTCTTCACCGCCAAGTCGAAGTCGATCAATTGGAAGGCCGCATCGGCCTTCGCCATGGACTTCCGCCAGGGCAACTGGTCCTGATCAACACCTGACGACATCAGCGAGCCGGGGGAAACTCCGGCTCGCTGCCATTTGGTGCACCGGCTACCCGGAAACCAGGCAAGCCCGACAAGCACGAGCATGATGCCGAAAAGTGTGAGCGGTTTTCGAACGACATCATGCTCTCATTCGGATCTGGCGGCCAGCGGGAATGCAAGAAGGAGAGGCTGAAATGCCATTGGTCGAAATTTCCAATTTGAAGGTCGCTTTCAGCGGTATCAAAGTCCTGCACGGCGTCGATTTGGCGATCGAGAAGGGCGAGGCGGTGGGTCTCGTCGGCGAATCCGGCTGCGGCAAGTCGGTCACCTGGCTGGCGGCACTCGGGCTCCTGCCTGGAAAGGCTTCCGTCTCAGGCAGCGTGCGTCTCGGCAGCGATCAGCTGATCGGCGCGTCGCGCACGAAGCTCGAAAGCATTCGCGGCGGCCGCATCGCCATGATCTTCCAGGATCCGTCAAGCTCGCTCAACCCCGTCATCCGTGCCGGGCGACAGATCGCCGAAGCCGTCGAACTGCACCGCCGGCTGACCGGCAGGGCCGCCCGCAACGAGGCCGTCCGCCTAATGGAAATGGTCGGCATTCCCGACGCCGTGCGCCGTTTCGACAATTTTCCGCATGAATTTTCCGGTGGCCAGAACCAGCGGTTGATGATCGCCATGGCGCTCGCCGGCAATCCTGATCTGCTGATCGCCGATGAGCCGACGACGGCGCTGGACGCGACGATCCAGGCGCAGATCCTCGATCTCCTGATTTCGATCCGCGAGGAAACCGGCATGGCGATCGTCTTCATCAGTCATGATCTCGGCGCGGTGTCGCAGATCTGCGAACGCGTCTGCGTCATGTATGCCGGCAACATCGTCGAGAAATGCCCGACGGAATCGTTGTTCCGGTCGCCGCGCCATCCCTATACGCGCGGGCTATTTGATGCCATTCCGCGTATCGATGCCGGCCGCGACCGGCTGGTACCGATCCCCGGCACCGTGCCGCAGCCCGGCCGGATGCCCGGCGGCTGCGCCTTTGCGCCGCGTTGCGGCCATGCCTCGGAACTCTGTCATAACAAGGTGCCGCCGCTCGTCGCACTTGACGACGACCGTGCGACCGCCTGTTTCCATCCACTCGGCGACGGCGCCACCGCATCGAAGCCGAACCTCATGCAGGTCCAGCAGGGAGTGGCATGGGCATGAGCGAACCTCAGCTGATCGAAGCGAACGACCTCGTCAAGACCTATACGATGCGCCGCGGCGTCTTCGGAAAGCCGAGCCATGTCCGGGCGGTCGACGGCGTTTCGCTGTCGGTCGCGCCGAAGACGACGCTCGGCATCGTCGGTGAATCCGGCTCAGGAAAATCAACGATGGGCCGGCTGCTGCTCGGGCTCGAAGCTCCGACCGAAGGCAGCGTTCGCTTCGACGGGGAGGCGATGCCGGCACTGAGAACGCCGCGTTGGCGTAGCCTGAGGGCGCGCATGCAGCTCGTCTTCCAGGATCCGCTGGCAGCCCTTGACCGGCGCATCTCGATCGGCGCTCAGATCGGCGAACCGCTTGCCATCCATGCCGTCGGAAGCGAGGAGGGGCGGCGCGAACGTGTCGATGAACTGCTCATCGCCGTCGGCCTTCGCCGCGATCAGGCGGAGCGTTATCCGCACGAGCTTTCGGGCGGCCAGCGCCAGCGCGTCGTCATTGCACGCGCCATCGCCACCAATCCGGAGCTTCTGGTCTGCGACGAGCCGGTCTCGGCTCTCGACGTCTCGATCCAGGCGCAGGTGATCAACCTGTTGCGCGACCTGCAGGAAAAGCGGGGCATCGCCATGGCCTTCATCAGCCATGACCTGAAGGTCGTGCGCAACATCGCCGATCGCGTCGCGGTGATGTATCTCGGCCGGATCGTCGAGGAAGCAGCTTCGGAGGATTTTTTCCGCAGCCCGTTGCATCCCTATACGCAGGCACTGGTCTCCAGCGTTCCGGTCCCCGGCACGGCGCTGCGCGACCGTATCATCCTGCAGGGCGAACCGCCGAACCCCGCTGCCCGGCCTGCGGGCTGCGCCTTTCATCCCCGCTGTGGTCATGCGGTCGAGCGCTGCCGCATCGAGACGCCTGAACTCGTCACCATCGAGGCGGGTCGAAAAGCTGCTTGCCACCTCGTCACGCCCGCATCCGCGTCAACGCTCATGGAGAGCTGAGCCATGATCCGTTTCTTCCTGATAAGGGCGTTCCGCGCGCTGATGACCATCGTGCTGGTGGTGACTTTTGCCTTCGTCGTTCTGCGCCTTTCCGGCGACCCGGCCCTGACGATCATAGGTCCGGAAGCGCCGCCGGAAGCGATCCGCGCCTTCCGTGCCGCCTGGGGACTCGATCAGCCGATCTGGGTGCAGTATCTGCGCTATTTCGGCGCGATCGCCCGCGGTGATCTCGGCATTTCGATGCGCGACGGCCAATCGGCCATCCAGCTCGTGCTCGACCGCATTCCAGCAACGCTAGAGCTGACGATCCCGGCCCTCATCCTTAAGCTGGTGATCGGCATTCCGGCCGGCGTCTACGCCGCCCTCCATCGCGACAGTTCGACCGATCGCGCCGTCATGACGAGCGCGGTGGTCGGCTTCACCATGCCGAGCTTCGTGCTCGGCCTCGTGCTGGTGCTGATCTTCTCCGTCACGCTCGGCCTGCTGCCGTCGGGCGGCCAGGACAGCTGGATGCATGCCATTTTGCCGATCATCACCATGAGTATCGGCGGTGCCGGCATTCTTGCCCGCTTTGCCCGAAGCGCGATGATCGAGGTGCTTGGCCAGCCCTATATCCGTACGGCTAGCGCCAAAGGCACTGCTTGGCGAAACGTCGTCTGGGGCCATGCGCTGCCGAATGCGGCGATCCCGATCGTGACGATCGCCGGCTTCATGGTCGGCACGTTGATCGCCGGCGCCGTCGTGGTGGAATCGCTGTTCTCCTGGCCGGGCGTCGGCCGGCTTCTCGTCGTCGCCGTCTCCAACCGCGATCTCGCCGTCGTCCAGTGCATCCTGCTGCTGGTGGCAGCAACCATGGTGTTTTCGAATTTCGTCGTTGACATCCTTTACGGCTATCTCGACCCGCGTCTGCGCAGCAACCAGGCAAGGCATTAGGGAGCGGAATCATGACAAATATCTCTGCGCAACCGGCAACCGTCATCCACGAAGTGCGCGAGAAGAAGAAGCGCGGCGTGCCCGTTTTCGTGATGATCGGTTTTGCCTGGATCGCCGTCGTGATCCTGATCGCGCTTACGGCCGACTGGATCCGGCCCTACAATATCACCGCCTTCGACCTGAAGAACCGCCTGTCACTGCCCGGCAATGCCGCGCATTGGCTCGGAACCGACGAACTCGGCCGCGATGTTCTCTCCCGCCTCATCGTGTCGATCCGCATCTCGCTGCTGATCGCCTTCGGCGCAACGCTGATCTCGGCCTTCGTGGGCACGACGCTCGGCTTTCTCGCCGCTTATTTCCGTGGCGTCGTCGAGCAGCTCGTCGTCATGCTTGCCGATTTCCAGGCGGCCATGCCGTTCCTGATCATGGCGCTTGCCGTACTTGCTTTCTTCGGCAGTTCGCTGCCGCTGCTTATTTGCCTGATGGGCTTCTACGGTTGGGAACGCTATGCACGGATTGCGCGCGGCCTTGCCATCGCTGCCAGCGGCCAGGGCTATGCCGCCGCTGTTACACAGCTCGGCGCCAAGCCGGCGCATGTCTATCTCAAGCATATCCTGCCGAACATCGCCTCGACGCTGATCGTCTCGATGACGCTGACCTTTCCTGAGATCATCCTAATGGAAAGCAGCCTTTCCTTCCTCGGCCTCGGCGTTCAGCCGCCGATGACCAGCCTCGGCAACATGGTCGGTTACGGGCGCGAATATCTGACCCGTGCGCCCTGGATCATGCTGGCGCCGTCCTTCGTCATCATGCTGACGACGTTGTCGATCAGCATCACCGGCGACTGGCTGCGCGACAAGCTCGACCCGACGATCGGCTGACCGCCTGCCGGTCGAGCTTCGATCGGCTGGCAACAAAAACAGACCCTGCACATTCATTGCTGTTGACAACGGCGAGCAATCGATATTTTCTTGTAAAGCGGTTTAGTAAACCGCTTTACAATGGGTTCAGTCAATGGCCAAGGGAACGACACCGAGCCTGAAGGATGTTGCGGCCGCGGCCAACGTGTCGGTCACCACCGTGTCGCGTTTCGTCAACGGAAGCCTCGATCTTCCCTTTCAGACCAAGAAGCGCATCGAGGATGCGATCAAGACCCTGAACTACCGGCCGAACCCGCATGCGCGCCGGCTAAGCAGGGGGCGCTCGGACACGATCGGCCTCGTCGTGCCCGATATCGCCAACCCTTTCTTCGCGACTCTCGTCGCCGCCGTCGAGCAGGCGGCCGATGAAAAGAAGCTCGCGGTCTCGTTGCACGCGACGCTCAACCGGCCGGGGCGCGAGATCGAATATCTGCAGCTGATCGAACGCAATCACGTCGACGGCCTGATCTTCGTCACCAACCACCCCGATGATGGCGCGCTTGCCGCGCTGATCAACGGCAGCGGCAAGGTCATCATCGTCGACGAGGACATTCCCGATTCGAAGGCGCCGAAGCTGTTCTGCGACAATGAGCAGGGTGGTTATCTCGCCGGCCAGCATCTGGCCGAGCAAGGCCATCGCCATGTCCTCTTCATCGGCGGCGACGAACGCATGATCAGCGCCCGCAGGCGTTATGACGGCCTGTTGAAAGCGCTGAGGGAACGGCATGGCGACGAGGCCCGGGCCGATCGATATGCCGGCGAATATACGATCGAATACGGCCGTGCGGCGGCGCTCGACTATCTCTCCGGGGACCGAAAAGCGACGGCGATCTTTGCCAGCTCCGACGAGATCGCCATCGGACTGGTCGAGGTCTTCAGAAGCCGAGGCGTCTCGATCCCAGGCGACATCTCAGTCATCGGCTTCGACGATGTCGGTCCGCTTCATCTCTTTGCGCCACCGCTCACCGCCATCCGTCAGCCGGTGCGTGAGATCGGAAGACGGTCGCTGGAACTGCTTCTGGAAACCAATTGGCACGAGTGGAAACCATCCGCCTCGGAAGAACTCTTGCCTGTCGAAATCGTGGTGCGGAACTCCGTTGCGCCGCCTGCGAAATAATAATCAGCAACGTCAAAAACCAAAAGAGGATGAGAACATGACACTGAATTTGACAAGACGAACGATGATCGCAGCCGCCGGCTTCACGGCATTGACCTTCATCGGCCTGTCCGGCGCCGCGGCCCAGGAAAAGAAGACCATCGCGCTGGTGCAGATCAACCAGCAGGCGCTTTTCTTCAATCAGATGAATGAGGGCGCCCAGAAGGCGGCCGATGCCGCCGGCGTCAAGCTGGTGATCTTCAACGCCAACAACGAGACGACCGCGCAAAACAGCGCGATCGAAACCTACGTGCAGGAAAAGGTCTCCGGCCTTGCCGTCGTGGCGATCGACGTTAACGGCATCATGCCGGCCGTCAAGCAGGCGGCCGATGCCGGCATTCCGGTCGTCGCCATCGACGCCATCCTGCCTGATGGTCCGCAGAAGGCGCAGATCGGCGTGGACAATGCCGCGGCCGGCGCCGACATGGGCAAATACTTCCTCGACTACGTCAAGGCGAACATGGGTGGCAAGGCCAAGCTCGGCGTTGTCGGCGCGCTGAACTCGTTCATCCAGAACATCCGCCAGGAGGGCTTCGAGAAGACCCTGAAAGGCGTCGACGGCATTGAAATGGCCGGCGTCGTCGATGGGCAGAACATCCAGGACAACGCCCTTGCGGCGGCTGAAAACCTGATCACCGCCAATCCTGACCTGACGGCGATCTACGCCACCGGCGAACCGGCCCTGATGGGGGCGATCGCCGCCGTCCAGAGCCAGGGCAAGCAGGATAAGATCAAGGTGTTCGGCTGGGATCTGACCGCCGAAGCCATTGCCGGCATCGATGCCGGCTTCGTCGTCGCCGTCGTCCAGCAGGATCCGGCCGCAATGGGCGGTGCCGCCGTCGACGCGCTCGTCAAGGCCTCGGCCGGCGAGGCCGTCACCAAGACGATCTCGGTGCCGATCACCATCGTGACCAAGGAGAATGTCGAGCCGTATCGGGCCGTCTTCAAATGATCGAAAGCGGACAGCGTGACATCGCTGCCGCCGGTTCCGGAGGGGTCGCATCCTCCGGAACCGGAACATCCGGCGGCACCCGATCCGACCCGCGCATCTCGCTGCGCGGTATCCGCAAGTCGTTCGGCTCGCACCAGGCCCTGCGCGGCGTCGATCTCGACATCTTCCCCGGCGAATGCCTGGGCCTTGTCGGCGATAACGCCGCCGGCAAATCGACTCTGACGAAGATCATCTCGGGAACCTACATTCCCGATGCCGGCACCATCACTATGGAAGGCGAAGAAGTTCGCTTCTCCGGCCCCGCGGATGCGCGTGGGCGTAACATCGAAATGGTCTTCCAGGATCTCAGCCTCTGCGATCATATCGATGTCGTCGGCAATCTCTTCCTCGGCCGCGAACTCAGCCGCGGACCGTTTCTCGACACCAGGACGATGTTGGCCGAAGCACGCAAGATGCTGGATTCGCTTGAGATCCGAATACCCAGGCTGACCGGCAAAGTCGCCCAGCTCTCCGGCGGGCAGCGTCAGGCGATCGCCATTGCACGCGCCGCCTCGTTCAAGCCGAAGGTGCTGATCATGGACGAGCCGACGTCTGCACTTGCCGTCGCCGAGGTCGAGGCGGTTCTAGCCCTGATCAACCGCGTCAAGGCAAATGGGGTTTCGGTGATCCTCATCACCCACCGGCTGCAGGATCTCTTTCGGGTCTGTGACCGTATCGCGGTGATGTACGAGGGCACGAAGGTGGCCGAACGGCAGATCGGCAGCACCAACCTCGAAGATCTCGTCAGGCTGATCGTTGGTGAAGGAGCCAGACAATGACGGCTTATACCGAACGCGGTCATGGCTCGCGCGTCGCCGATTTCTTCGGCGAACACGCACAGGTCCTGTCGATCGCCATCTTCTTTCTGGCCTGCATGATCTTCTTCTCGATCGGCAGCGAAACCTTCTTCACGCTCGGCAATATCCTGAACATCGTGCGCCAGGCTGCTCCCATCCTGATTGTCGCCATCGCCATGACCTTCGTCATCATCACCGGCGGCATCGATCTGTCGGTCGGCTCGCAGGTCGCCCTCGTCAATGCGGTCGCGGCGATCGTTATGGCGATGGGTGTTCCCTGGCCGTCGGTGGTCATCGGCATGCTCGTGCTCGGCGCCTTTATGGGCTTGGTCCAGGGCTGGTTTACCGCCTATCAGGGTATTCCGGCCTTCATCGTCACGCTTGCCGGCCTGTCGATCCTGCGCGGCCTGGCGCTCTATCTGACCCAGGGCTATTCCATCCCTATCAAGGATGCACCGGGCTTCTTCGCGCTCGGCCGGGGCGAAATCCTCAGCTTCCCGATCCCGGCGATCATCGCCGTCATCATCGCCATTCTCGGTTATGTCGTCATCACCGCGACCAAATATGGCCGGCAGGTCGTGGCGGTCGGCTCCAATGCGGAGGCGGCGCGGCGTGTCGGCATGCCCGCCAAATGGATCATTGCCTCGGTCTATATCATCTCCGGCGTCGCCTGCGCGGTCGCCGGGCTGCTGATCGCCGCTCGCCTCGGTTCCGGCTCGTCCAATGCCGCCGTCGGTTTCGAGCTGCAGGTGATCGCTGCCGTCGTGCTCGGCGGAACGTCGCTGATGGGCGGACGGGGCACCATCCTCGGCACCGTACTCGGCACGCTGACTATTGCCGTCATCGGCAACGGCCTGATCCTGATGCACATATCGCCGTTCTTCACCCAGATCGTCACCGGCGCCATCATCCTCGTCGCCATCTGGCTGAACACGCGCATCTTCACGGCCAATTTCCATTTCCGGCTGGGCAGGAAAGGATGAAGCGATGAGCGAGCAGACAGCAGAAAGCCTGTCCGAAGCGCATGTCCGATCCGGCAAGGTGATGACCGTCACCGGTCCGATTTCGGCGGATGCGCTCGGCGTGACGCTGATGCACGAGCATATCCTCAACGACTGCCGCTGCTGGTGGCACGCGCCGAAGACGCCGGAACGGCAATATCTGGCGGAAAGCTTCGTCTGCATGGAGATCCTCGGCGAACTCCGGCAGGATCCCTTCGTCAACAAGCACAATATCACGCTCGACGACGAACAGCTGGCAATCGCCGAGCTCAAGGATTTCGCAGCAGAAGGCGGCCGTACGGTGGTGGAGCCGACCTGCAAGGGCATCGGCCGTGATCCCCTGGCGCTCCAACGCATCTCGAAAGCATCCGGTCTCAACATCGTGATGGGGGCGGGTTATTACCTCGGCTCCTCACATCCGGAAGGCGTCGCGGCAATGAGCGTCGATGACATCGCACGGGAAATCGTCCGCGAGGCAAGAGAAGGCGTCGATGGCACCGGCGTCAGGATCGGCCTGATCGGCGAGATCGGCGTCTCCTCGGATTTCACCTCCGAGGAAGAAAAATCGCTGCGCGGCACTGCCCGGGCGCAGGTGCTGACCGGACTTCCGCTGATGGTGCATCTGCCGGGCTGGTTCCGTCTCGGCCACCGCGTGCTTGACGTGGTGGCGGAGGAGGGGGCGGATCTCCGCCACACCGTGCTTTGCCACATGAATCCGTCGCATGACGACATCGCCTATCAGAGCGAGCTGGCGGAGCGCGGCGCCTTCATCGAATACGACATGATCGGTATGGATTTCTTCTATGCCGACCAGCAGGTGCAGTGCCCGAGCGACGAGGAGGCGGCGCGCGCGATCGTGCGTCTCGTCGAGGCCGGTTATCTCGACCGGATTCTTCTCTCGCACGACGTGTTTCTGAAGATGATGCTGACGCACTACGGCGGCAACGGCTACGCCTATATCCTCCGCCACTTCCTTCCCCGTCTTCAGCGCCACGGCCTCGACAGGACGGTTCTCGACGAGATGATGCGCAGCAATCCGCGCCGCGTCTTTCATGCCGAAGCCTAGCCCCATCCATTCAATCGATCACAGGTAAACGCAGACCATGACCAAGAAAATCCTCCTTGTCGGCGAGAGCTGGGTTAGCTCCGCTACCCATTACAAAGGCTTCGATCAGTTCGGCAGCGTCACCTTCCATCTCGGCGCCGAACCGCTGGTGAAAGCACTCGCCGGCAGCGCCTTCGAGCTCACCTATATGCCGGCGCATGAGGCGGTGGAGAAGTTCCCCTTCGATATGGCGGGGCTCGACGCGTACGACGCCATCATTCTCTCCGATATCGGCGCCAATTCGCTGCTGCTGCCGCCGGATGTGTGGCTGCATTCGCGCACGGTGCCGAACCGGCTGAAGCTTCTGAAGGCATGGGTGGAGAAGGGCGGCGGCCTGCTGATGGTCGGCGGATACTTCTCCTTCCAGGGCATCGACGGCAAGGCGCGCTGGCGGCGCACCCCCGTCGAAGACACGCTGCCCGTCATGTGCCTGCCTTATGACGACCGCGTCGAAATTCCCGAGGGAACCGTTGCCGAGGTGATGAAGCCGGAGCATCCGACGATGCGGGGTCTCGAGGGCGCCTGGCCGGTGCTTCTCGGCGTCAACGAGGTCGAAGTGCGCGACCGCGCCGATGTCGAGGTCGTCGCACGCCTGCCTCAGGATCAGGGCGGCCATCCGCTGCTCGTCGTCGGCACGCATGGCACTGGGCGGACGGCGGCCTGGACGTCGGATATCGGCCCGCACTGGCTGTCGCCTGCTTTCTGCGAATGGGAAGGCTACGGCCGGCTCTGGAAGAACATCCTCGGCTGGCTCACTGAAAAGCAGGCATGATTTCAGCACGCGGCGGGAATTGGAAAGGGAATGACATGCAGGAAATTTCGGACAGGCCGTCGAACGCCATCAGAGACATCTTCGGCAGGGATAAGGTTCTGATCGGCATGATCCATTGCCCGGCCTTTCCGGGCGCGCCGCGCTACCGGGGGGCTGCGATGGATGCGATCTACGATGCGTGCATGCGCGACGCCGAAGCCTGCATGGAGGGCGGCCTGCATGGGCTGATCATCGAAAATCACGGCGACGTGCCGTTCTCCAAGCCCGAGGATATCGGCCCGGAGACGACGGGCTTCATGTCTGTCGTCACCGACCGGATCGCGCGCGCCGCCGGCATTCCGCTCGGCGTCAACGTCCTTGCCAACGCGCCGATCCCGGCTTTCGCCATCGCCATGGCCGGTGGCGCCAAATTCATCCGCGTCAATCAATGGGCCAATGCCTATGTCGCCAATGAAGGCTTCATGGAGGGCAGAGCCGCCGAAGCCATGCGCTACCGCTCGCTGCTGAGAGCCGAGCACATCAAGGTCTTTGCCGACAGCCACGTCAAGCATGGCAGCCACGCCATCGTCGCCGACCGCTCGATCCAGGAGCTGACGCGCGATCTCGCCTTCTTCGATGCCGACGGCGTCATCGCCACCGGCCAGCGGACCGGCAATTCGGCGACGATGGAGGAAATCGAGGAGATCGGCGCGGCGACGCACCTGCCGCTGCTCGTCGGCTCCGGCGTCAACAAGGACAATATCGTCGATATTCTGGGCCGCACCAATGGCGTGATCGTCGCCTCCTCGCTGAAACATGGCGGCGTCTGGTGGAACCCGGTCGATATCGAGCGGGTGCGCGCCTTCCGGGCTGCCGCCGAACCAGGGCTGGAGGGTTGAGCATGGCGGCAGAAAGCCTTTCAGACCGCATCCTGCGCGAGAACGACGCCGTCCTCGGCGCGATGCTCAGCCATCGCTTCGTCGAGGACGTCAAGAACGACAGGCTGAGCAAAGAGGCTTTCCAGCGTTATCTCGTCTATGAAGGCGCCTTCGTCGACAGTGCCATCTCGATCTTTGCCTATGCGGCGGCGACCGCCAACACGATGCCGCAGAAGCGCTGGCTGATCGCGGTTCTCGATGCGCTCGCCAACGAGCAGATCGCCTATTTCGAGCGCACCTTCGCCAGTCGCGGCATCGATCCCTCGTCCTTCGATACCGGCATCGCCGAGGTCGAGACCTTTCGCGCCGGCATGTTGGAGATCGCCCGCCAGGGCGGCTTCCTCGATACGGTCGCGGCGATGTTTGCGGCCGAGTGGATGTATTGGACCTGGTGTAGGCAAGCAGCCAGCCGCCCGATCAGCGATCCCCTCTTGAAGGAATGGGTCGACATGCATGTCGATCCGAATTTCGCCGCCCAGGCGCAATGGCTGAAGAATGAACTCGACGTGGCAGGAGAAACGCTGGAAGAGGATGAAAAAGCGCGGCTCAGCGCGATCTTCGACCGG
Organism: Rhizobium leguminosarum; assembly: GCF_001679785.1. NCBI lineage: Bacteria > Pseudomonadati > Pseudomonadota > Alphaproteobacteria > Hyphomicrobiales > Rhizobiaceae > Rhizobium > Rhizobium leguminosarum. The sequence goes on along the minus strand of NZ_CP016293.1, from coordinate 158,000 downwards.
GCGATGCAGCTCGAGATCGATTTTCACGATGCGCCTTACCTTTAAGCCCCACTTTGCGAAAGCGGATGCATGCGCGCCTACATAATCGGTAACGTCGCCATCGACGAAACCGTCGCCGTCCCCGAACTTCCCGTCATCGGCGCCTCCATCCTGGGCAATGCCGAGGGCAGCGATCTCGGCGGCAAGGGCACGAATCAGGCGGTCGTCATGGCCCGCTGCGGCGTTCCAACAACGCTGGTGGCGCCCGTCGGCAGGGATGCAAGGGCTGATACGATACGTCATTACCTCGCGGATGAGCCGCTTCGGAGCGAACTGATCGAAATGGAAGATGCATCGAGCGACGTCTCGATCATCTTCCGGCTGCCGGGCGGCGAAAATGCCATCGTCACGACGACGGAAGCGGCGCAGAGCCTGTCCCTTTCCGATGTCAGGCAGACCCTGTCGACAGCCGCTCGCGGCGATCTCATGATGCTGCAGGGCAATCTGTCCGACCAGACGACCCGCGACGTCCTCGAACATGCAAGAGCGATCGGCATGGTTACCGCCTTCAATCCCTCGCCGGTGCGCGCCTATTTCTCCGATCTCTGGGGGTTGATCGACATCGCCTTCCTCAACAAGGGCGAGGCGCAGGCCCTGACGGGAACGACAGGCAGGGATGCAGCCGAATATCTGCTGAGCCGGGGCCCGCGCGAAATCGTCCTGACGCTGGGCGGCGACGGCGCGACGCTCGTGTACCGTCACGATAGCATCGAAGTGCCCGCCCAGGTCTGTGATGTTGTGGATACAACGGGCGCAGGCGATACGTTCATGGCCGCAGCACTGGCATCCTGCGCGCTGCGCGGGCAGCGGCTGGACAGGCTAGCCATCGAACACGCAGTTGCAGCCGCAGCCATCACCGTCTCAAGACATGGAACAAGAAAGGCATTTCCGACCATTTCCGAGCTTGAAGCGATCCTGAGATAATCCGCTCGGCATGGACGCGCTTCATAAAATCATCATCGGCCTCTGCGAAGGGATGGGCTCCTCGCGATTCACTCCGTATATCAGCAACATCCGGACTTTCTCATGACATCCTCCCCGATTTCCGCGCGTCTTTCCCCGACCGCCTCGTCCCGCCTCGTCGTGCTTGCCGAAGCGGTATTGAAGGCGGGCGAAACTGCCCGCGGCTCCCTGCGGCGGCGCACATCCCAGGAAATGCTCGCCAAGGCGCCACGCGACTATCAGACCGAAATCGATGTCGCCGTCGAGCGGATTATCGTCGACGAGATGACGAAGGCCTTCCCGGACTATGCCATCCAGGGCGAGGAAGCCGTCGGCAACCGCATCGCGGGTCCGGAAACGCCTGTTATCTACATCGACCCGATCGACGGCACGACCAATTACGCCTGGGGCATTCCGCATTTCGGCATGACGATCTCGATCGTCGAAAGCGGCAGCCTCGTCATGGGCGTCGTCTATGACGCCATGCAGGACGAACTCTTCAGCGCCGAAATCGGCGGCGGCGCCTATCTGAACGGCGAACGCATCCGCTGCACCGATGTCGGCGATATCGAGAACGTACTCGTCGGCGCCGGTCTGCCGATCCCCGGCCAGGTCAAGGCGGTTGCGGAAGAAACCTATTTCGAGGCAATCAAACGCCTGATGGCCAATACGGCGGGTGTGCGCCGCCTCGGCTCGGCGGCACTGTCGATTGCCTATGTCGCCTGCGGCCGGCTGGACGGATTCTTCGAGGACGGACTCGCGATCCATGATTTCGGCGCCTCAGCGCTGATGGTCGAAGAGGCGGGCGGCATCGTCACGCGTTTTTCCGGAGCTGAAGTCAACGGGCGGGGCGATATCCTGGCCGCCAGCAAGGCGCTGCATCCCTGGCTGCTGGAAGGCTTCCAAGGCAAGGCGTGAACGGGCGCATTCCGACCGTTTAGACTCGCAGCAGCTCTTCGATCTGAACGTCGCCCTTTGCCGGCATCGACTGATGGACGAGCTCGTTGTCGCGGAAGACGAAAAAGCTGGCGAAGCTCGGCTCGACCTTCATCCCGGCCCGGATCCGATCGTCCGGCGCCACCATCGCCTTCAGGCGGGTGCCGTCGGCAAGATCGACATCGACCATCTTGTGGGTGCCGAAATCGACGGTGCGATGGACTGTCGCGGCATCGACCCGGCCCGAGGGATGGATCGTCAGCGCTTCCGGGCGGGCGGCCAGCGTCACCGGTCCGTCCTCGATGGGAACAGCCAGCGGAAAGAGCGGATGCTCGCAGACACCGTTTCCGATGCCGCTCTGGACAAAATTCATCGAGCCGATGAAGCCGGCGACGAAGGCCGTCTGCGGCTGCCGGTAGATGGTGCTTGGCGGCGCGATCTGTTCGGTGCGTCCGTCGCGCATGACGACGATGCGGTCGGCAAGCGCCAAGGCCTCGTCCTGACCGTGCGTGACGAAGAGCGTGGTGATGCCGAGGCGCTGCTGGATATCGCGCACCTCCTCCCGCAACCTTTCCCGCAGATGCTGGTCGAGGCTGGCGAATGGCTCGTCGAGCAAAAGGATCTTCGGCTCGAGCACCAGCGAGCGGGCAAGGGCGACACGCTGTTGCTGGCCGCCGGAGAGTTGCGTCGTCATCCGGCGACCGTAATCGGCGAGGCCGACCAGGGCCAAGGCATCCTCGACGCGTTGCCGGATTTCCGCTTTCGGCAGCCGGCGGAGCTTCAGGCCGAAGGCGATATTGTTGAAGACGTCCATATGCGTCCAGAGCGCATGGCTCTGGAACACCATGCCGGTCGGGCGCCGCTCGGGCGGCAGCGTCGTCACATCCTTCGCGTCGATGCGGATGGTTCCGCCGCTCGGGCGCTCGAAGCCGCCGATCATCCGGAGAAGCGTCGACTTGCCGGAACCGGAAGGGCCGAGCAGGCAGACGAGTTCGCCGTCTCCCACTTCGAGCGAGAAGTCGCGAACGGCAAAGGTGGTCCCGAACAGCTTCGAAACGCCTTCGATCGAAAGATGTGCCATTTTCAAACCCTTCCCTGAATTAACCTCACGCGCCGAAGCCTCGTGCGAATGCGCCGGTGCCGATCACGCGGCGTGCGAACATCAATGCGATGAAGGACGGCACCCACAGCATGACTGACAGTACGGCGCCGTATTGCACGACGATCTGATTGTTAATGAAGCTGATCATGAGCACCGGCATGGTGCGAACCTGAGGCGCGCCGATCAGCCAGGCGCCTTCGGTCTCGTAGAAGGTCCCGACGAAGGTCAAAAGCAGTGCGGCTGCGATCGTGGGTCCGGCCTGCGGCAGGGTGATCGACCAGAAGACGCGCAGCGGCGTGGCACCCGCATCGCGCGCCGCCTCTTCCATGCGCCGGTCGACATTCTGGAAGGCTGCGACCGGGATCCATATCATCAGCATCAGCGTGCCGACCAGCTGGATCAGCACGACGCCCCAGAAGGTGCTGATCAGACCGAGCTGCAGGAAGATGCCGGCAATGGCGACGAGCAGGCCGAATTTCGGGAAGGCATGCGATGCGAGGAACGACAGGAACAGGATGTTCCTGCCGGGAAAGCGCATGCGGGCAAAGGCGTAAGCTGCGGGAAGGCAGATGACGGCGGAAAGAATGGTCACCGTCGTCGTCAGCCGCAGGCTGAGAAAGAGCGCGTCCCAGACATCCGGACGCGCCAGCGTCTGGCCCCAGAAACGCAGGCCGAATTGCTGCGGGATCACCGATGGATAACGCCAGACTTCGGTGAAGGCCCAGGTTCCGACGACGATCAGCGGCAGCGCGATGAACAGCGTCAGGAGGCAGGCGAAGAGCATGCCGATCCAGTCGAAGCGAAGATCCGAGCCCGATCTACCGGCACTCATGGCTGGGCCTCGCGGTTGCGGGCGATCGACCTGATATAGAAGATACCGAAGACCAGGCAGAAGCCGAAGGTGATGACGGCCTGGGTCATGGCGTTCAGCGGATCGTTCATGTCGGCGAAAGTGCGCTGCATGAACGGCCCCATCATTTCAGGCGATGCCGAGCCGAGCACATAGGGCAGGGTGAAGGCGGAGAAGATGCCGAGCACGGCGAAGGACGCGGTGACCAGCAGGGAATTGCCCATGCGCGGCAGGATGATCGAGATGAACACCCGGAGCGGGCCTGCGCCGACATCGCGGGCGGCCTCGATAGCGCTGTTCGAAACGGAGGAAAGCCCCGCCGTCAGCATCAGCACCGTCAGGGGAAGATTGTCCCAGACGAGGCCGATGACCGGTCCCCACGGCGTCAGATAGGGCGTGCGCAGCTTCGGCAGGCTGACGGCATTCAGCAACAGGTCGACGGTGCCGTTCGGCCCGATCGTCCTGATCAGCGCATAGGCAAGGATGATCGACGGCACGAACATCGGGAAGATCGCAAGAGCCTGCACATAGGCGGCAAGGCGTCCTTGCGAGAACCGGAGGTAAAGCGCGATCGGAAGGCCGATCGCCAGAAGCAGAATGCCGCAGACGGCGGTGGTCCAGAGCGTCAGCCACAAATTGCCGAGGCTGTAGCCATCGGTGAAGAAGAAGCGATAGGAGGCAAGCGAGAATTCCGTCGCGCCGTCAGGGCCTCGAACGAAGATCGTGTCGACGACCGCCGAAAAGATCGGAAAGACGATCAGCCATGCGAGCAGGAGGACCGGCAGGGCAACGAGGAGGAGCCCGATGGAACTCCCCCTGTTGATGGACCGGGGACGGCGCAGAACCGCCGGCGCAGTGTCGGTGGACATCAGGTGCGGCTGATGCTTGGCGCGACGTTGCGGTACCAGCCGTCGGCGATCGCCTTTTCCCAATCGCCGCCCGGGAAGGTCGGGATGGTCGATGGAATGACGTCGGCATATTTCTTGCGGAGATCGTCGGAGATGTAATCCCAGGAGACGGCAGGGAAGCCGCCGATATTGGTGATGATCGCTTCCTGCATTTCCTTCGTCAGCATGAATGCGGCCAGCTTCAACGCCGCATCCTTGTTGGCGCCGTTCGAGAACACGGTGATGCTGGAGAAACCGCCGCAAAGGGCAAGATCGGCAAGCTGCACGAGGCCGGTCGTATCAGGCAACACACCCTGGGAGATCGCCTGCAGCACCTGGTCCGACCAGACCGGCACCATGGTGACGACGCCCTGGGCGAGCAGCTGGATCGACTGGGTGTTGCCTGATGTATAGGCGCCCTTGTCGTAGAGCGCCGGGGCGATGTCGTTGAGGATCTTCCAGGCCGGCGTCAGCGCCTCGGTGGCGAAGTCGGCGGTGAAATTGTCGACCTTGAACTTCTTCGGATCGCGGCCGTTCGCCTCATGGATCGCGCGGCGGACGAAGTTGCCGCCCGAACCGCCCTTGTCGGGTCTGTTGTAGATGAACTGGCCCGGATTGGCCTTGATCCACGCGGTGAGCTGATCCCAGCTCTTCGGCGCATCCTTCGGATCGAGCTTGGTCGTGTCGTAGGCGAGAAGCACCTGCGAACCACGATAGGGAAGGGAGTAGGGGGTATCGAAGGCAAGCGGGTTGATATGGTCGTAGCCCTCGATGTTCTCGGCGGAGAACTTCACCCAGAGGCCGGCATCGATGCCGCCGGATGGCAGGCGCGGATCGAATTGCTCGAAAAGGTCGGCCTGCGGATCGGTCGTCGTCTTCAGCGCGGCGAGCGCACGGTCGGCGATGGCGCGCAAGCCATTATTGTCGCCGGCGTCGGTCACCTTCAGGGCGACACCCGGATGCGCCTTTTCGAAGGCCGGCCGGATGGTGTTGTTCCAGAGGTCGACGATGTTGGCATCCGAACCGCTGTAGAGATCGATCGTGCCGGCCGCAGCCGATACGAAACGCGGAAAAGCCAGCAGACCGGCTGCAGCCGACGATGTGATCAGAAATTCGCGTCTATTCATAACCGTCTCCATCAGGTGTCGAGGCTCAGCCTCCGCAGGATTGTCCAAGGCCTTGCTAGCGCCGGCGCGTAACATCGACATGACAGGATCGGGCGTCTCGGCAGGGAAATTGCACAGCTGTGCTGATGGCGCCGTATGGAAATCGGCGGCAGGAGATACTATCTCTTGCGGAAAAGGAGATATCCAATGACCGAAGAACGTGCAGTCCTCGCTGGTGGTTGCTTCTGGGGCATGCAGGACCTCATCCGCCGATACAAGGGCGTGATTTCGACCCGCGTCGGCTATACCGGCGGCGATGTGCCGAATGCCACCTACCGCAACCACGGAACCCATGCCGAAGCGATCGAGATCATCTTCGACCCCGCAAGGATCAGCTATCGGGAAATCCTCGAATTCTTCTTCCAGATCCACGATCCGAGCACGCGCAACCGCCAGGGCAACGACGTCGGCTTGAGCTACCGCTCGGCAATCTTCTACGTCACCCCTGAGCAGGAGCGCGTCGCCAGGGATACGATCGCCGATGTCGATGCATCAGGCCTGTGGCCCGGCAAGGTCGTCACCGAAGTCGTGCCGGTCAGCGATTTCTGGGAGGCAGAACCCGAGCACCAGGATTATCTGGAGCGGATTCCGAATGGCTATACCTGCCATTTCGTCCGGCCCGGCTGGAAACTGCCGGTCCGCCAGAAGATCGCCTGAAATTAATCAGAGCCCCATCGCCGCGCGGCTGGTTTCCAGAAGCGCGGCGACGAGATTTGCCCGTGGCGAGGATCGCGTCACGACGATGCCGACGGTGCGCATAGCGGACGAGCGGGGCAGGGGCAGCTTGACGATATCTAATCCCTCTGGCCAGGGCGGCGCCCAATCCGGCACGATCGAGATCCCGAGACCGCGGTCTACCATCACCGCGATCGCCTCCAGCGCGTCGAGCTCATAACGCTCGACCGGGCGGATGCCGAGCTCGCGCAAATATTCATCGGCAATATGACCACCCCACTGGTTGCGGTCGTAGCGGATGAAGGGCAGGGTCTGCAGCAGTTCGAGCGGATCTGCCCCCTCGCAGTCCCGCGGAGCGATCAGCACCAGGGGTTCTTGGCGCAGCTTGTTGAAGGTCATCGTCTTCTGCATCGGAAATCGTGGTTCGATGATGAAGGCCGCATCCAGCGTGCCGTTCAGAACCTCGGCATAGAGGTCCATCGAAGCGCCCGGCTTGAGGAAGATCTCGATCAGCGGATAGTCCTGGGCGAGACGGTGGAGAATGTCGGGAACGAGACCGGTCAGTGCCGTATTGATCGCCCCGATCCGCATCTCGCCCGAAATCGTCGCGGTACCGGCCATCGCCTTCAGGTCGCGTGTATCGCGCACCAGATCCCTGCAACGTTCGAGAATGGCAAAACCCGCCTCCGTCGGCCGCATCACGCGGCCGGAGCGCACCAGCAGTCGCACTCCGAGCTCGGCCTCCAATGCGCGGATGCGCTGGGCGACAGCCGCAGGCGTAAGGTTCAGCCGCTGGGCCGCCTCCGCCAGCGAGTGCCGCTCGGCAACGACAATGAAAGTTTCGAGAAAACGTGTGTCCATCGATAGTTTTTCTATCTCTTGAACGAAGCAGAAGCCATATTTTATTTACGATCCATTGCTCCGAAAGATGGCCCCACCCTATAAGGAGATGGATGAAATGGATTTCGGCCTGAAGGACAAGACGGCCCTGGTGCTTGGCGCCGGCGGCGGACTGGGCAGCGCGATAGCCGCCAAGCTTGCGCGCGAAGGCGCCAGAATTGCCGCGGCGGATATCGATTTCGCCGCCGCTGAGAAGACCGCGGCTGCGGTCCAATCCGAAGGCGGCAAGGCGCTGGCACTACAATGGGATCTTTCCGATCTCGGTTCAATCGATGCGCATGTCGCTGCAATCGAACGGCTGTTCGGACCGGTCGACATCCTTGTCAACAATACCGGCGGCCCACCACCGACCACAGTCTCCGGTCAGGATCCGACGATCTGGAACCAGTATTTCCAGAGCATGGTGCTTTCTGTCATCGCGATTACCGATCGCGTGCTGCCTCAGATGCGGGCGCGCAAATGGGGACGCATCGTAACCTCGACCTCGTCGGGCGTGGTCGCGCCGATCCCCAATCTCGGCATCTCCAACGCGCTGCGTCTGTCATTGGTCGGCTGGTCGAAAACGCTGGCGCGCGAGGTCGGGCGCGACGGCATCACGGTCAACATCGTCCTGCCCGGCCGGATCGCCACCGGCCGCATCACCTTCCTCGACGAGCAGAAGGCCAAACGCGAAAACCGCTCCATCGATGACGTCGTCACTGAGAGCACCGGCAGCATTCCGCTCGGCCGCTATGGCCGGCCGGAAGAATATGGCAATGTCGTCACCTTCCTGGCGAGCGAGCCTGCCTCCTATCTGACCGGATCGGTGATCCGCGTCGATGGCGGCATGATCCAGAGCATCTGACAGAAACCGAATTGGAACCGAACACCGATGGCCCTCAGCGCTGAAGCGATAGCAATTCTCAAGACCGTCTCGACGGCGACCCTGACGACCGTTCTTCTGAAGAAGGGCCTGCGGAACGTCTGGATCCGCGGCGCCGTTCCCCTGAAGCCCGGCCAGCCGCGCATCGTCGGCCCGGCCTTCACCCTGCGCTTCGTTCCGGCTCGCGAAGATCTGGCGACGCCGGCATCCTGGGCCTCGCCGATCTCAACGCGCGCCGCGATCGAAGCGATGCCGGAAGGCTGTGTCGCCGTCGTCGACGCGATGGGCGTTACCGATGCCGGCATCTTCGGCGATATCCTCTGCGCCCGCATGCAGAAGAGAGGCGTTGCCGCCCTCGTCACCGACGGCGTCGTACGCGACCTTGCCGGCGTGCTTGACACCAACCTGCCGGTCTGGTGCCGTGGCGTCGCAGCACCGCCGTCGGTCGCCGGCCTCACCTTCGTCGCCTGGCAGCAGCCGATCGGCTGCGGCGGCGTGGCTGTTTTCCCTGACGACATTATCGTCGTCGACCAGGACGGCGCGGTGCTGATCCCAGCCGATCTGCTCGAGGTGGTGCTGGCCGAAGCGCCGGAACAGGAGCGCATGGAAGCCTGGATCATGACCAGGATCGATGAGGGCGTACCGCTGCCCGGCCTCTACCCGATGAACGCGGAAACAAAGGCGCTCTACGAGGCCTCGAAGAAGTAGGCTCCAGGCCAAGCGGATTGAGGAGGTCGCGGCTTCGCGGCCCTTTTGCTTTCACCGCACCTCAATACCGAGGTGTATAATCCAACCCGCCGTCGATCCGTGCCGGGCGTCCGTCGAGGAAAAGCTCGCCGATGCGCGGCGCCGAGCGGCCGATGACTTTGCCGCGGCGGATGACCGTCAGCCGGCTCGGTTTCAGCCGCAGCGCTTCCAGCGTGTCGCTGGCCTGGAGGATGACGAGATCGGCATTGCATCCCTTTTCCAGGCCGTAGCCCTCAAGCCCCATCGTCTTTGCCGAATTGACGGTCAGCGCGTCGAAGATCCTCTTTTTGTCGTCGATGCCGGCCATCTGCGCGACATGGATCGCCATATGACCGACCTCCAGCATGTCGCCCGATCCCATCGAATACCACGGGTCCATGACGCAGTCGTGCCCGAAGGAAACGTTGAGCCCGGCATCCATCAATTCGCGCACGCGAGTCATGCCGCGGCGTTTCGGATAGGTGTCGTGCCGGCCTTGCAGCATGATGTTGATCAGCGGATTGGGGATGACGTTGATCTCGGCCTCCGCCATCAGCGGGATGAGCTTGGAAACATAATAATTATCCATCGAGTGCATCGAGGTCAGATGCGAGCCGGCGACACGCCCCTGCAGACCGAAGCGGATGGTTTCCGCGGCCAGCGTCTCGATATGGCGCGAGAGCGGATCGTCGGTTTCGTCGCAATGGATATCGACCGGCAGGCCGCGATCGGCGGCGATGCGGCAGAGCGCCTCGACCGAGGCCGTCCCTTCGCCCATCGTCCGCTCGAAATGCGGAATGCCGCCGACGATATCGACGCCCATGTCGAGGGCGCGGTTGAGCGCATCGATCGCGCCCGGCGAGCGGTAATAACCGTCCTGGGGAAAGGCGACCAGCTGCAGATCGATATAGGGCGCGACCTTTTCGCGCACCTCGATCATCGCCTCGACGGTCACCAGTCTGGGATCGCTGGTGTCGACATGACTGCGAATGAAGAGCAACCCCTGGGTGACCGCCAGATCGCAATAGCGCAGCGCACGATCGACCAGTTCCTCTTTCGTCACGATCGGGCGCAACTCTCCCCAGAGCGCGATGCCTTCGAGCAGGGTGCCGGAGACGTTCATGCGCGGCAGGCCGAGCGACAGGGTGGCGTCCATGTGAAAATGCGGATCGACAAAGGGCGGACTGACGAGCCGGCCGGTTGCGTCGATTTCTTCCCCCGCCTGCGCCTGGAGAGTGGGCTCGACAGCGATGATCTTGCCGCCCTGGATGCCGATATCGACCCCCTTTCGGCCATCAGGGAGATTTGCATTTCTGACGATCAGATCGAACATCGGAGCCTCATTGAGTGTGGGCGGTTTCAGCGTTCGCCGCGGCGATAGGGCTGCATCAGCGCCTGCGGAACGCGGGCGCGACGGGCCATGACGGCAAGGGCGGCAATGGAAAGGATATAGGGCGTCATCAGAAAGAGCTGATAGGGCACGAGCCCGCTCAGCGCGGTTTGCAGCCGAAGCTGGAAGGCATCAAAGAAGGCAAAGAGCAGGGCGCCGAAAAGCGCGCGGCCCGGCCGCCAGGAGGCGAAGACGACGAGCGCGATGCAGATCCAGCCGCGCCCCTGCACCATGGTCGGGAAAAAGCTGTTGAACGCCGACAATGTCAGGAAGGCGCCGCCCATTCCCATCAGCGCGCTTCCCATGATGACCGCGCCATAACGCACCTTCATCGGATTGACGCCCTGGGCTTCCGCCGCATGCGGATTCTCTCCGGTCATGCGGATTGCAAGGCCGACGGGCGTGCGGAAGATGATGTAGGCCATCAGCAGGGCGATCATGATCGCGAGATAGGTCGGCGCCGTCTGGGTGAAAAAGGCTGGCCCGATGAACGGCAATGTCGAGAGACCCGGAATGGCGATCGGCTGGAACGGCACGATGGTGGGTGGGGTATTGGCAAGCGGCACGATCAGCCGGAAGACATAATAGCTGAAGCTGGAGGCAAACAGCGTGACGCCGAGACCGGAAACATGCTGGGACAGGCCGAGCGTCACCGTCAGCGACGCATGCAGCAGGCCGAAGACGCCGCCGGCCACCGCCGCAATCAGCAGGCCGGTCCAGAGATCGGCGCCGTGATAGACGGAAAGCCAGCCGATCATTGCGCCGAAGGTCATGATGCCTTCGATGCCGAGATTGAGCACACCGGCCCGTTCGCAAAGCAAAGCGCCGAGCGTGCCGAAAATCAGCGGCGTGGCGATCCGCAGGATTGCCGCCCAGAGCCCGGCGGAAGCGATGATGTCGAAGAGCTGCATCATCGCCGGATCCTGTATTGGGTGAAGAACAAGGCAATCAGCATCGTCAGCAGCGACAGGGCCACCGTGACATCGGCGATATAGGTTGGGATGCCTAGGCCACGGCTCATGCCGTCCGCGCCCACGAACATGGTGGCCGTGAAAATGGCGGCGAAGACGACACCGAGTGGATTGAGGTTGGCGAGCATGGCGACAACGATGCCGGCGTAGCCGAAACCCGGCGACAGGTCGGTCGTCACATAACCCTTGACGCCCATGACCTCGATCGCTCCCGCCAACCCTGCAAGCCCGCCCGAGAGGCAGGCGACCTTCACCAGCGTTCTGCCGAGTGGGACGCCAGCAAAGACGGCCCCGCCGGGATTGAGGCCGGCAGCGCGCGACTGCATGCCGAACACGGTGCGGGACTGGACGAAATGGACGACGACGGCCAGCGCGATCGCGATCGCAAAGCCGATATGCAGGCGCGAGCGGGCGATCAGCTTCGGCAGCATGGCGTGATCGCTGACGGATTGCGACTGCGGCCAGCCGAAGGCCAGCGGATCCTTGAGAACGCCGTCGATCAGCATCGAGACGAAGAGCACGGCGATGAAATTCAAGAGCAGGCTGGTGACGACTTCATCGACGGAGAAGCGCAGCCTGAGCCAGAGCGGGATCAGGATCAGCACCATGCCGGCAATGGCGCCGACCAGCAGCAGCAGCGGAATGAGGATAGGTGCGGGAAGATTGCCAAGCAGTTTCGAGCTTGCCGCTGCAACGGCGATGGCGCCGAGATAGAACTGACCCTCAGCGCCGATATTCCAGAGCCGCGCCCGGAAAGCGACGGCGGCGGCAAGCCCCGTCAGCATCAGCGGCGTTGCCCGCGTCAGCGTCTCCGTCGCCGACAGCCGCGAGCCGAAAGCACCGGTCAGGATGCGCCAATAGGCATCGAGCACCGGCGCGCCGGCGATTGATATCAGGATGCCGGCCAGCGCCAGCGCTGCGATGACCGCGATCACAGGGGTGACGATCAGCAGGTAAAGCGGACGGTGCTCGCGGCGCTCAAATCGCATGGCCGGCCTCTGGGTTTTCCTGCCATTCACCGGCCATCATCAGCCCCAGCCTGCGGGCATCGGCGCTTTCGGCCTCGACGGGAGGGGACAGGCGCCCGCCGACGATCGCCTGTATGCGATCGGCAAGCGCGATCACCTCGTCGAGGTCTTCCGAGATCAGCAGCACGGCAGTACCCTGCCGGCGGGCTTCGAGCAGGCGTGCGTGCACTGCCGCAACGGCCCCTTCATCGAGGCCACGCGCCGGCTGCGCGGCAATCAGGATGCGCGGCCGCCGATGCAGGTTGCGGCCGAGAATGAGCTTCTGCATATTGCCGCCTGAGAGCAGCCGGGTGCGGATCGCTGGCCCGCCTCCGCGGACATCGAATCCGTCGATGATCTCCCTGGCGAAGGCCATGCCCGCCTTGCGGTTGACGAGACCGAGGCGCGAAAAGGCCGGCGAAGCGATGCGCTCCAGCACGGTGTTTTCCCAGATCGCCATTTCGCCGATCACGCCCTCCTCGTTGCGGTCCTCGGGAATGCGGCCGATGCCGGCGTCGACGACATCGGTAACACCAAGATTGCCGACGGCTTCGCCGAACAGCATAATGTCGCCGGCACTCCGCGCCAGCAGACCGGAGAGAAGATGCGCCAGTGCCGCCTGGCCATTGCCGGAAACGCCGATGATGCCGAGGATCTCTCCCTGCTGCAGCCGGAAGCTGATCGACTTCAGCCGATCGATGCCGCCTGTGCGCACCGTCACATCGGCCGCTTCGAGGGCAACGGCGCCGGGTGTCGACGGCTCGCGCACGGGCCGCGTCACACGGCGTCCGACCATCAGTTCGGCGAGTTCCGCCTTGCTGGTTTCCGACGCCTTGCGTTCGGCGACCATCTTGCCGCCGCGTAAGACCACGATGCGGTCGGCCGCTGCCATCACCTCGTCGAGCTTGTGCGAGATGAAGATCAGCGACAGGCCCTGGCGGGCCATTTCCCTCAGCGTCGTGAACAGCCGTTCGGCCTCGATATTGGTCAGCACCGCCGTCGGCTCGTCGAGGATCAGGATGCGGGCATCGTTATAGAGCGCCTTGAGGATCTCGACGCGCTGCTGTTCGCCGACCGACAGGTCGCCAAGGCGGGCATCCGGATCGACCTTGAGGCCGAAGCGCTCGGAAATTGTGAGCAGCTTCTTGCGCGCCGCCGACGTTCCGGAGCGCCAGGACCACAATTTTTCCGTGCCGGTCATGACATTTTCGAGAACGGTCAGATTGGGCGCGAGCGAGAAATGCTGATGCACCATGCCGACGCCGGCGCGGATCGCTGCACGAGGCTTGCCCTGCGGTACCTCCGTGCCTTCGATCAGAATGCGGCCGGCATCCGGCATGTAGTGGCCGAAAAGGACGCTCATCAGCGTGGTCTTGCCCGCACCATTCTCGCCGAGCAGGGCGACGACCTCACCCTTGGCAAGGGTCATGGAAATATCGTCATTGGCAAGATTGGCGCCGAAACGCTTGCTGACGCCGATAATCTCCAGCACCGGCCCGGTCATGACGGCAGTCCTGCAACGGGAAAACGATGCTGCCACCGCCTCTCGGCCTCCAGGCGGGCGGCAAGCGACAGCAGACGCGGCTCGTGACCCATCGCCGCCATGATCTGCACCGGCAGCGGCATGGCGTGTTCGTCCTGTCCGAAAGGCAGTGTCAAAGCAGGAAAACCCGAAATATTGGCGAGGCAGGCAAGCGGCGCAAATGCCGTCATCCGCTCGAGATGCAGATCCGTATCGGCATGATCGGACGGAAAGGAGCCGATCACAAGAGGCGCGGAAGACAGCATCGGCATCAGGATGCAATCGACCCTGTCGAATAGCACCCAGAGCTTACGGCTCACCAGGACGGCCTCGTTCAGCGCGTTCCAGAGCGATGTCGCCGGAAGCGCCCGTCCGCGCGCCGCAAAGGCCTGCGTCAGTGGCTCAGCCCTGCTTTCATCAAGCGCCGCAGCCTCGATGAGCGCTGCAAGGTTGACGGAGACGATATCGGCGAAGGCGCGGCCACTGGCAGCGACGCTCCATTCGAATTCGGCCCAGGCCAGTGGAACGATTTCGTGTCCGTCGCTCTCCAGCGCACGGGCCGCAGCTTCCACTGCTGCGAGCCGATCGCCCTCCGTCGGGTAGTCCGACCCGGTATCGGCCAGCAGGCCGATCCGCAGTCGGCCGTTGTCGCTATCGACAAGGGAGGGGTCGGGAAAAGGTCCTCGTGATTTGCCGCTCAGCCTGTCGAAAATCCGCGCCGTATCCCGCGCCGAACGGCAGACCGCGAGTTCACTCGCAATGCCGGCAAGGTGGTTGCCGAAAGATGGCCCGCCCGGGATGGCGCCGCGTGTCGGCTTCATTCCAACAAGGCCACAGCAGGCGGCGGGCACACGGATCGAACCGCCGGCATCGGTGGCATGCGCAATCGCGACGATCCCGGCGGCGACCGCTGCCGCCGCCCCGCCGGAGGAGCCGCCCGCGGTTCGTGCCGGATCGAGTGGATTGCGACAGATCGGCCCGATCGCCGGTTCGCTGGCGAGCGACAGGCCAAATTCCGGACTCGTCGTCAGGCCGAAGAGGCAAAAGCCGGCGTCGCGGAAACGGGCAGCCAGATCGGAGTCCGCTTCGCCGCCTTTTCTTGCGAAGAGACGGGAACCGGCCGTGACCGGCAGCCCGGCAAAGGGGCCACCAAGATCCTTCGCCAAGGTCGGCACGCCGGCAAAGGGCCTGGCGGCAAAGCGATCGGGCGCGCTCCGGCGCTCGCTGTCGCGATCGTCGGCCGAAGCGAAGCCCATGGCAGCATCGAGATAGGCGATGGCGCCGAGCGGTTGCTGCCGCGCAGCGGACTCAAGAGAAGCCTGCATCGCCTCCGCAGCGCTCAGCTTGCCATACCTGATCGCTGCCGCCAGATCCGTCGCATCGCCACGCATCAGCCGAATTACTTCGGCTCGTCCATCATCTTCGGAACTTCGAAGGTGCCGGCCTTGATCTCCGCTCGCTTGGCCTCCATCGCAGCCTCGGCTTCAGCAGGCGCCACGCCCTTCACGAAGACGATGTCGCTGCCGCCTTCCTTCATCAGGCCGTAGGACGTGTAGTTTCTGCCGACCGGTTTTCCGGCAGCGACATCGGCGATCGCAGCGTCCAGGATCGGCCGGAAATACCACATGGCGTTGGCAAACACCGTATCGGGATAACGCGGCGTATAGTCGATCAGCGAGCCGACCGACTTGATGCCGCGCTCCTTGGCGGCATCGGCCGTGCCGATACGCTCGCCGAACAGAATGTCGGCGCCGGCGTCGATCTGGGCAAGACCGGCTTCGCGGGCCTTCGGCGGATCGAAGAAGGTGCCGATGAACGAGACGAGGTGTTTTGCTTCTGGATTGACAGCCTTGACGCCCGCCGCGAACGCATTGATCAGCATGTTGACCTCGGGGATCGGAATGGCGCCGACCGAACCGACGACATTCGACTTGGTCATCTTGCCCGCCAGCATGCCGGCAAGATAGGCGCCGTCATGGTTCCAGGTGCCGAAGACGCCGAAATTGTCGCCGGCCTGCTCACCGCTCGAACCCAGCACGAAAGCGGTGTCGGGATAGTCGGCCGCGACCTGCCGGGCCTCTTTCTCCACCGCATAGGCCTCGCCGATGATCAGCTTGTTGCCCTGTTCGGCATATTCGCGCATGGCGCGCGGATAATCGGTGCCGGAGACGCCTTCGGAGAAGACATATTCGATGACGCCTTCCTTGGCCGCGTCCTGCAGGGCCTTGTGCAGACAGGAGTTCCAGGCATTTTCGACCGGCGACGCATGAATGCCGGCAACCTTCAGCGGCGCAGCCGCCCTTGCCAGCGGGGCAAAGCCGCTGACCCCAAGCGCAATGCTCGACGCGATCACTGCCCGGCGTGAAATCAGGATACCTTTGGTCATTGATTGTTCCCCTTTTTTACCATTTGGTTCAAAAATCATAGTAGCGCTCAAAAATGTGTCAAGCAGCAAACAGGCTTGAAAATCAGGCTGTTCGACCCATGCTCGCCGCCGGCTCGCCGAAGCGCGATGGGCTGGATTTACAAGGTGTTACATCTTGGCGTGACGACGTCGGCAGGATATGCAAGGATCATCGGGGTTGGGGGACATGAAATGGGGGATGAAGAGGGCGCCTCGCGGCGACCGATCGCGAGCCGGTCGTCGTCCTGGGCCATCGGCCTTAGCGCATGGCTGGCGCGGAGCGGCGCGACACCGAACGGCATTTCGCTTTTATCGATCGTATTCGCGGGTATAGGCGTAGCACTCATCGTTTTTACAACACATCCGATTGCCATGGTCTGCGCCGCGATCTCGGTGCAACTGCGGCTCGTCTGCAATCTGCTGGACGGAATGGTCGCGATCGAAGGCGGCA
Source organism: Rhizobium leguminosarum (assembly GCF_001679785.1). NCBI lineage: Bacteria > Pseudomonadati > Pseudomonadota > Alphaproteobacteria > Hyphomicrobiales > Rhizobiaceae > Rhizobium > Rhizobium leguminosarum. The sequence goes on along the minus strand of NZ_CP016293.1, from coordinate 141,170 downwards.
AGAAAACCATGAGCGGGCCGCTCTATAATGAATTTCCCGACCGGGTCGCCGACAGCCTGTTTCTCGTCGCGGCTGGCTATGCCTGCGGCTTTGGCTGGCTCGGCTGGCTGGCTGCGCTGCTCGCCGCACTCACCGCCTATATCAGGGTCTTCGGAGGATCGGTCGGTCTTCCCCAGGACTTCAGCGGCGTCATGGCCAAGCAGCGCCGCATGGCGGTGCTGACGGCGGGCCTCCTCGCCCAGAGCGTCGAGACGCTGATATCAGGCGGCCACTGGTCGCTGATCCTGGCATGCGCGGTCATCGCGGCCGGCAGCCTTGTCACCTGCATCACACGCACGATAACGCTTGCCCGTTCGCTGGAGAGACTATGATCGCGCTCATCCGTCGCCTTCTCGTGCTGTTCGTCCGTATCCTGGTCGGCGCCCGAAGCGAGTGGCGGGGCTGCGCCCCCGATCCCAGCCGCCGCATCTATTTCGCCAATCACAACAGCCATATCGATACTGTCGCCGTCATGGCCGCCCTGCCGTGGCCGGTGCGCCGGCTGACCCATCCGGTCGCCGCACGAGACTATTGGGGAACGAGCGCACTTCGCCGCTTCATCGCGGAGAAATGCCTGCGCGCCGTCCTGATAGACCGCAAGCCTGCGCCGGACAGCAACCCGCTGGAGCCTCTCGAGCGCCTGCTCGAGGAAGGCCGTTCGATCCTGATTTTTCCTGAGGGAACGAGAAGCGCCACCGATGAGATCGCCCCGTTCCGCAGCGGCATCTATCGCCTCGCCTGCCGTTTTCCGGATGTCGATCTCGTACCGATCCATCTCGACAACCTTCAGCGCATCCTGCCGAAGGGAAGCATGCTGATCGTCCCGATCACCTGCACGGCGCGCTTCGGCAAACCGCTCCGCGTCGAACCGGGCGAGGAAAAGGACAGCTTCCTGGCTCGCGCGCGCGCCGCGGTCATTGAACTCGCAGATGGGGGGCATACCGCATGACCAGTCTGTTCTCCATCGTGCTGGCCGCGATCCTCGGCCTGCTTGCCGTCGCCTCGGCCATCGGTTTCATCCTTCAGCGGCGTGCGACCGAGCCCGGCTCCGTCGCCACCGTCCAAAATCTCAACGCCCGTATCCGCTCCTGGTGGATCATGGTCGCAGTGTTCGGCGGGGCAATCCTGCTCGGCGACACGGCCACGGTCATCCTGTTCGCATTCCTATCCTTTATGGCGCTTCGCGAATTCTGGACCCTGACACCATCGCGGCGCGGCGATCACCTGGCGCTTTTCCTGTCCTTCTTCGTTGTGCTGCCGCTGCATTACGTGCTGCTCGGAACGGAATGGTACGGCCTGTTTGCGATCTTCATCCCGGTCTATGCCTTCCTGATCCTGCCGGCGGTGGCGACCTTGACGGGTGACGTCAACGAATTCCTCGCCCGCAGCGCCAGGGTGCAATGGGGATTGATGCTGACGGTCTATTCGATCAGCCACGCTCCCGCCCTGCTCATGCTCGAGACCGGCACGCCGTCGGCGCTCCTCCTCGTCTATCTGGTCGTGGTCGTGCAGCTCAGCGACGTCTTCCAGTATGTCTGGGGCAAGCTCCTCGGAAAGCACCGTTTCTCGCCGAATATCAGCCCGTCGAAGACGATCGAAGGGCTGGTCGGAGGCGGCGCTTCGGCCATTCTCGTCGGAACACTGCTATATCGCCTGACGCCGTTTTCGCCGCTGCAGGCCGCAGCCATCAGTACGGTCATCGTCGTCGCCGGTTTCTTCGGCGGCTTCGTGCTCTCGGCCATCAAGCGCGATCTCAATGCCAAGGACTGGGGCTATGTGATCGAGGGCCATGGCGGCGTGCTTGACCGCCTGGACTCCATCACCTTCGCCGCACCGCTGTTCTTCCACATCGTCCGCTATTGGTTCACCACGTAGAAGCTGGTTCTGGCTAAAACCGGTCGATCTCCTCGAGGCTCTCGAACAGCCGGCGCTGAACATCCCGCTCCTGCTTGCCGATGGCGGTCATCAGCTTGCCCATCGTTCCCCGCAGGCCGTGCAACTCGTCGATCAGCTCCATGACGATATCGACGCCGGCTTCGTTGACACCCATGTTTCCCATGAGGTCCAGGATCAGCCGGGCGCGTGCGACGTCGGCGTCGCGAAATTGCCTCTGGCCGCCTGATGTCTCCGGGATCAGCCAACCCTGTTCGATCCAGAGGTCGAGCTGGACGATGTCGATTTTCAAGTAAAGACGGAATTCGAGATCATCCATGATCAAGCCTCCATGTTCTTTCTCGGATCGTAGGAGTTTGCCGTCGCCCATTCCTTCATCAAGGCCGTCAGCCGCTCATCCGGGGCGTCGGGTAGCACGATCTTCAGCGAGATGTAGACGTCGCCGTGTCCGCCGCCGCGTTTTGAAACACCTTTGCTCTTGAGACGCAGGACCTTGCCCGTGTTCGAATGGGGCGGCAGCGTCAGATTGACCGGTCCCGACGGCGTCGGCACGCGAACCTTGCCGCCAAGCACAGCCTCACTGAGGGAGATCGGCAGTTCCAGGCGGATATCGTCGCCGTCTCGCGTAAAGAAGCGGTGCGGGCGCACACGGATTTCGATCAGGGCATCGCCCACCGGCCCGCCGCCGATGCCCGGCTCGCCCTTGCCGCGCAACCGCAAGGTCTGGCCGTCGCGCGTCCCCGGCGGGATCTGCACGTCGAGCGCCGGACCATTCGGCATCTTGACCTCCGTCCTGGTGCCGTTGACGGCCTCGAGAAAGTCGACCTCCATGGAAAATTGCCGGTCACGGCCACGACCGCGGGTCTGGCCGCCGCCGGTACGACGTGAAAAGAAGCTGGCGAAGATATCGTCGGCATCGCTGAAATCGGCAAAGCCGGCGCTGTTGTGGTAGGGATCGCCAGGCCCGCTCTTCGACGCGTAGTCGCGGTAATAATTGCGCTGCGCCCGCTCGGCGCCCGTTATATCGATCTCGCCGCGGTCAAAGCGTCCGCGTTTTTGCTCGTCACTCAAGATCTCGTAGGCCGTTGAAATTTGCTTGAACCGTTCCTCAGCTTTTTGTCGCCGGGGTTAAGGTCGGGGTGAAGTTTCTTGGCGAGCTTGCGGAACGCGCTTTGAATATCCTTTTGCGTCGCATCGCGTTTCACGCCCAGAAGCTCGTAGGGATCCTGGCTCATACATGTCTCCGGTCGGGCAGCGAATACTGCTGGTTGGCTTGGCAATGATATAGGTTGTCGGGCCGCCGGCGGGGAGGGGAGGCCGGCCGCTGGTCGACGTCAATCCGATAAAGCGCCCGCTGTCGCGCAAGCTCGCCAGAACTTACTTAGAACAACGCCGCGTCTTCCGCTGGGGACGCCGAGCTTTCCGGACGAATATCAAGAAAAAGTGCCGCAACGGCAGCGCGCATGAAGCGGCCGGCTCTTCGGAAGGGGTTCCGGCTGAATCGTCGCAGTTGACGATATGGCCCCCGGCAACAGTTCTAATCTGATGATGTCATTGATTGAGGTTCACATGCCGAATTTTGCGATTATCGGATCGGGCGCGATGGGAAGTGCCGTCGCCAAACGGCTGATCGACCACGGCGCCACGGTGCTGACTGACCTCGAGGGCAGGAGCGAGCAGACGATAGCGCGGGCAAAGGCAGCCGGCATGGTGCCGGTCGGCCGCCAGGAGCTGACGAAGGCCGAGCTGATCCTGTCGATCGTTCCACCGGCGGAGGCGATCAAGGTCGCCGAACTCGTCGCGGACATATCGTCTGGGATGCCGGCGCCGCCGCCCTTCATCGACCTCAACGCGATTGCGCCGAAAACCATGCAGGCTTTGGCGGCACGGTTCGAAGGCAGCAGCGTCGAGGTGCTTGACGGTGCGATCATCGGCGGGCCGCCGGTCCCCGGCAAATCAGGTCCGACCATCTATATCAGCGGCGATATCGCGGAGCGAAGCAGGCCGCTCGAGGATTGCGGCCTGCGGATCCGCCGGCTCGACGGACCGCTCGGCGCCGCCTCGGCACTGAAGATGTGTTATGCCGGCATCAACAAGGGATTTGTCGGCCTTGGCACCGCCATGCTGCTTGCCGCATCGCGTTCCGGTGCGGCCGAAAGCCTGAAAGCCGAGCTTTCCGAAAGCCTTCCCGACATCGATCGCAGGCTGTCGGGATCCATACCCGACATGTATCCGAAAGCCTATCGGTGGGTTGCCGAAATGCAGGAGATTGCCGATTTCCTTGGCGAAGATGATCCGGCCGCGACCATCTTCCGCGGCATGGCGGACGTCTTTTCCAGGATGGCGACCGACGTGAAGGGCAGCCGCGTGCTCGTCGAGCAGCTGGATGAGATCATCGCGCACTCCGGAATAGACAACTGACCGCGATGGTCGAGCCCTTGCTCGCTGCTACCGGCGCGCCACATCGGTGGAGCCGCCAGCAGGCTTCGTGCCCAATCCAGGCCATGCCTATATCGTCGCGAATTGTTCGACCTGCGCCCGGATCGCAACCTCGGTCGGCAATCGCTCCATTGAACTCGCGCCGTAAAAGCCGTGGGAACCCTTGCAGCGGGCGAGCACATAGGCCGCATCAGCAGGCATGGCGATCGGACCGCCATGGCAGAGCACGATGACATCCCCGCGTACCGACCTTGCGGCATCCGACCATTCGTTAATCTTCTCCACGCATCCGTCGAGTGTCAGCGCCGTTTCGGCACCGATCGCACCGCCCGTGGTCAGACCGAGATGGCAGACCACGATGTCCGCGCCGGCTCTGGTCATGGCAATGGCGTCCTTGCTGCTGAAGACATAGGGCGTCGTCAGCATATCCTTGGCGTTGGCGCGGGCGATGATATCGATTTCCAGATCGAAGCCCATGCCGGTCTCTTCGAGATTGGCGCGGAACGTTCCGTCGATCAGCCCGACGGTCGGAAAGTTCTGGATGCCGGCAAAACCCATTGCCTTCAGCTCGTCGAGGAAGTGATCGGGCAGCATGAAGGGATCGGTGCCGTTGACACCGGCGAGCACCGGCGTGTGGCGCACGACCGGCAGGACCTCGCGGCCCATTTCTTTGACGATCTCGTTGGCATTGCCATAGGCGAGCAGGCCGGCAAGCGAGCCGCGCCCGGCCATGCGGTAACGGCCGGAATTGTAGATGACGATCAGGTCGATGCCACCGGCTTCCTCGCTCGTGGCAGAAAGACCGGTGCCGGCGCCTCCGCCGATGATCGGCCGGCCATCGGCGATTTTGCGGCGAAGCTTGCTCAGAATGTCGTCTCGGTTGATGCGGGTCAAAACTCTCTCCTCAGGCATGGATCTCATGGAAGCTGGCAACGAGTGCCGCGGCAAATTCCGCGCTGTTGATATGGGCGTCTATCTCGACGAGGCGCCTGTTTGGCGCATCGCGCCAGCCGGCGCGAATGGCGGAAAACAGCGCCTCGTCGGCTTCGGGGTCATGGAATGGCTGACCGGCAGCATCGATTGCCGAAACGCCCTGAAGCGGCAGCAGGAAGCGAACCGAACCCTGCATCCGGTTGAGCCGTTCGACGATGAAGGCACCGATCCTGCGATTTTCCTTCGGGGTGGTGCGCATCAGGGTCACCTGCGCATTGTGGACGTGAAGCTTACGGTCGCGGAAAGGCGCCGGCACGGTTTCGTGCGCGCCGAAATTTACCATATCCACGGCGCCGACCGAGCCGATATAGGGCAGACCGGTGCGGATGATGGCGCCGAAGCGATCTTCGGTCGCCGGAAAGACGCCGCCGATGAGAAGGTCGGGAACCTCAGTCGTCGTCACGTCGATTACACCCTGCAGCAGGCCGGAATCGACAAGTTTCTCCATCGACTGGCCACCGACCCCAGTCGCATGGAAGACGTAGATTTCATGCGTCTTGCCAAGCATCTCGCGGATCTGGGTGACGCAGGAGGTGGTGACGCCGAACATGGTCATGCCGATGCCCGGGCGATCATCCCTAGAGGCGGGGATGGTGTTGCGGGCCATGCCGGCTGCCGCATTTCCGGCATTGCCGATCACCCTGCGCGAGATCGCGTTCAAGCCGGCGACGTCGACGACCGAATACATCATGGTGAGATCATTCGGTCCGACATAGGGCGCCACATTGCCCGAGGCGACCGTTGAGACCATCAGTTTCGGCACACCGATGGGAAGTGCCCGCATCGCCTCTGTCACCAGCGCGGTATTGCCGGTTCCGCCAAGGCCAAGGACGGCACCGATGTCGTTGCGCGATTTCAGGAAGGCCGTCAGCGCCTTGGCCATGGCCGAAACCGCCGTTCCCCGATCGGTCTGCCCGAGCACGGCCGCAGTACCCTCGGGATGAAATTCGGCGACTTCGCGCGCCTGGATATCGGCGCCGGCGCCTTCCCCAACCGTGCCGACATCGACCAGCACGGCATCGGCTCCGGCCGACAGAACCACCTGTTTGGCATAGTTCAGTTCAGCGCCTTTGGTGTCGCAGGTGCCGACGATATAGACCTTTCCCATTGGTTTTCCTCCCCTTTCTGATCGATCTTCGATTCTCTTCCGAAAAAATCCCGAGTTTTGTATTTTCCATATTGTATATTCTTTCGTATATTGCATACTTAGTCCACGAATGCCAGACGGAAATGGAGATCATGAACGCACCGCGCCACCTCACCCTTCGCGAGCGGATCTACGAGGAAATCGTTCGCCTGATCGTCTCCGGCGAGCTGCCGAGCGGCGTCTCGATCGACGAGAAAGAACTGACGGAACGCCTGCAGGTGAGCCGCACGCCGTTTCGCGAAGCGATCGGCACGCTCGCCAAGGAGGGCCTGATCGAAATCAAGCCTTATCGCGGCTTCTTCGTGCGCAGCTTCACGCCGAAGGAGATCGACGACCTCTACGATCTGCGCAAGACGCTCGAATGCTTCGCCGTCGAACTCGCCGTTCCGCAGATGAGCGATCGGCATATCGCCGGCTTCGAGCGCATCCTGGATGAGGCGGTGGCAGCACTCCGCCGCGGCGACATGGAGACATACGGCATTCGCGACAAGGAATTTCACGAGACCATCGCCGAGCTTTCGGGAAGCGCGCCGCTGATCGAAACGCTGGCGCGGCTCGCGCTGCAGATCCAGATCTGCCGCTCGATCGCCAATGAGAGCCGCGATCTGGCCGAGAGGGCAGCCGAGGAGCGCGATCAGATCCTGCAGGCTTTCAGGGCGCGCGACATCGCGCGCGCCAAGGCCCTGATGCACGCGCATATCAGCGATGTCCAGCAAGCCGTCATGGCACGGTTTCAGAAGGAGAATCCGGCGCGCTAGCGGGCCAGAATGCCAGATAGAATGAAGGAGAGGGAGGTCTCCTTTTTCAACAACGGAAAAACGTGGCCGCGGAGCGGCCCGGGAGGAGGGAGCAATGCTGAAATTTCTTGCCCGCAGCACGGCGCTAGTGGCGATGATCGCCATAAGTTCGCCGGCGCATGCCGAAACCCTGAAGATGTGGGGTCCCGAGCAGATCACCGAACCGCTGGTCGCGCAGCTGTGGAACGGCATCAAGGCCGATTTCGAAAAGGCCAACCCCGGCGTGACTGTCGAGTTCATGCCGCCGACAGGGACGATCAGCAACGGCGCGGTGCAGGCGGCAATCCAGTCGGATGCCGGCCCTGACGTGATCCTCACCAATTCCGGCATCGGCCGCATCAGCGTCGTCAGGAATGCCAAGCAGGTCATGCCGCTCACCGAGCAATATGAAAAGCGCGGCTGGAAGGATGAGATCTATCCCTGGCTCTACACCGAGCTGAAGGGCCAGTTCGGCGGCGAGATCTACGAAGTTCCCGACGGTCTCGATGCGCTTGGCATCTGGTATCACAAGGATATTTTCGAAAAGGCCGGCTGGACGATCCCAGCGACCTGGACCGAATTCGAAGCGCTGATGAAATCGATCCATGAGACCGGCCTGCAGCCGATCGCCATCGGTCCTCGCACGACGGGCAGCGCCGGCCACCTCTTCGGCAATCTGCTGCAATCTGCGAGCGGCAAGGAGGTGATCGGCAAGGCGCTGCGCCGTGAGATCGCCTGGGACGATCCCTCGGTCGCCGCCGGCGCCATCCGGCTGCAGAAGTTGGTCGAGGCAGGTTACATCAAGAAGGAAATGGCGGGCCTCGATCTCGATGGCGCTTCGCGCCTCTGGTTCAACAAGCGCGCGGCCATGTTCGTTGCCGGCCCGTGGTTCACCGCCAATGCCCGCAAGGCAGGCTATGACCTCACTAACGCCGGTTACGCGCCCATGCCTTCCGACATCAAGGGTGCGGCGATGCCGACCGGCGGTGTCGGCTGGAGCTGGCTGGTGCCGGTCAATTCCAGGCAGCCGGAACTCGCAGTGAAGTGGATCGACTTCATGCTGTCGGATGCGGTGATGAAGAAACGCGCGCAGGATCCGGCAAGCACGATGATCTATCCGCGCGAAATCCCGGGCGTCGAGCCGCCAACCCCTGTGCTGAAGGATATCTTCGCCGCTGCCGCCGGCGGCGTCGGCTACAATCCGAGCGTCTATCTGCCCGGCACCGTGCTCGACACCTACTTCCAGGTCATCCAGGGCCTGATCTCCGGCCAGATCGGCGGCGAGGACGGCATGAAGCAGATCCAGGCGAAGATGGCAGAGGCGAAATAGTGGTTATTCGCGAAACGCCCGGAAGCAAGGTCGTGGCTCCTCTCAGGGATGCGTCTGCCGTGGCGGGACATACGGGCGGCCTATCAGCCCGTATGTCCGAACGCCGGACGGCCAGGGCTGCCTCATCTGATGGCTCATCCGATGGCGATGCCGGCACCGCATTGTGGCTGATGGCGCCGGCGCTTGCCCTTTATGCCGTCTTCACCCTGCTGCCGATCGCCGCCACCTTCTGGCTGAGCTTCAACAGCTCCGCCGGCTTCAATACTTCCGCTAGCTTCGTCGGCTTCGACAACTATGCCAAGGCCGTATACGATCCGATCGTCTGGAAGAGCCTCGTCCATACCTTCCTCTGGCTGGCCTATCATGTGGTGATGGCAGGCGGGCTCGGCCTGCTGTTGGCGCTTGCCGTCAGCAGGCTGCGGATCACCCAGGTCTTCTTCCGCACCGCCTTCTTCCTGCCGCATCTGGTGTCGCTGGCAGTGGTGGGCGTCATCTGGGCCAATATCTACGATCCGTTCTTCGGCCTGCTGAATACCGCCCTGACGCAGGTCGGGCTCGGCGCCTTTACGCAAGGCTGGCTTTCCGATCCCGCCTTGGTGCTCCTTTCCGTCAATGTCGCAAGCTCTTGGCAGGGTTTCGGCCTTTACATGCTGCTCTTCATCGCCGGCCTGCAGAATATCGACCGCTCGCTCTATGACGCAGCGGAAGTGGACGGCGCCGACGCCTTCCAGAAGCTGATCTACGTGACGCTGCCGGGGCTTCGCGAGGTCACGACCTTCGTCGTCTCGCTGGCGATGATCAACGGGCTGAAGGGCTTCGCCACGGTCTACGTCATGACCAATGGCGGGCCGTTCTACCAGAGCGAACTGATCACCACCTACATCTATCGACTTGCCTTCCAGTCCCAGGATCACGGGCTTGCGGCAGTGCTCTGCATCCTGCTCAGCCTGCTTGCGATCACCATCACCATCGTCTTCAACCGCTGGCGCGCGAGGATTTCCCAATGAGCGTCCGCAACCGCGAATGGCCGATGGCGCTGGCGCTGACCCCGGCGCTGATCCTGATCCTTGCCCCCTTCGTCTGGCTGGTGATCTCGAGTTTCAAGACCGAGGCCGAGATTGGCCAGGCCGACCCCTTCACCTGGCCCGCCGACCTGATGTGGCGGAACTATCTCGACGCATGGCAGATCGGCGGGTTCGGAGATCTTGTCGGCAACAGCCTCATCAATCTCATCGGCGTCGTCGTTCTTTCGCTGATCACCTGTGCGCCGGCCGGCTATGCGCTCGCCAAGATCCGTTTTCCCGGCCGGGAATGGCTGTTCTACGCCTTCATTCTCGGCTTGACCGTGCCGGTCCAAGCGATCGTCATTCCGCTCTACCAGGTGCTCTTCGGGCTCAATCTCGTCAACACGCTGACCGGCATCGTGCTGGTGCAGGTGAGCAACGGCATTCCCTTCGGCATATTCCTGATGCGGAGTTTCTTCGTCGGCGTGCCTGATGAACTGATCGAGGCCGCCAAGATCGACGGCGCCTCGCATTTCCAGATCCTCACCAAGGTCTTCCTGCCGATCTCCACGCCGGCGGTGCAGGCGCTCGTCATCATCAGCGCCCTCTCCACCTGGAACGACTTCTTTCTGCCGCTGATCGTGTTGATCAGCCCAGAGGTGCAGACGCTGCCGCTCGGGCTCGTTCGTTTCGCCAGCACCTATGCGTCTGATTACCGCCTGGTCTTTTCCGGGACCGTCATTTCATTCCTGCCGATCATTCTTCTCTATATCCTGATGCAGCGCCGCTTCACCGAGGGGCTGACCCAGGGAGCAATCAAGGGCTGACCATGTCGCATCATGTCCAGCGGGAAATCCGCTACAACTTCGAATTCGACCACCGCATCAAGGCCTGCTTCATCGGCGCCGGCGGCCATGCCTATCGGAATGTCTATCCGGCGCTGCGTTATGCACCGGTCGAACTCGCCGGCATCTGCGATCTCGATATCGGCCGTGCTGAAAAATTCGCCAAGCTCTTCGGCGCGGGCAAAGCCTATACCGATCATCGCGAGATGCTGGAGCAGGAAAAGCCGGAACTGATCTTTATCGTCACCGCCTATCATCCGGACGGCCGGGTGCAGGCGACCGATCTGGCACTCGACGCACTTGCATCGGGCGCGCACGTCTGGATGGAGAAGCCGACGGCGGCAAGCCTTGAGGATATCGAAAGACTGCAGGCGGCAAGTGCAGCGGCCGGCCGCATGGTGATGACCGGTCTCAAGAAGACCTTCTTCCCGACCATCGAGAAACTGAGGGATCTGATCGGCTCGCCCGGTTTCGGCCGGCTCACCTCGATCAATGTCCGCTATCCGCAAAGCCTGCCGGGCCAGGAAGACCGCGCCGATCTCGTCAAGATGCAGAGCTTCCTCGACCACATCTACCATCCGGGAGCGATCCTGAACTTCCTCGGCGGAGAGATCGAACGCGCTGGTTATGAATGGGAAGCGCTGACGGGCGCGACCGTTACCAGCCTGCGCTTCCGCTCCGGCGCGATCGGCACGCTGCACCTTGCCGCCGGACAGTCCGGCAGCAGCATCTTCGAGCGGGTCGAAATCATCGGCGAAGGCGCCAACGCCATCGTCGAAAACGGCAGCCGGCTTACCTACTTCCGCAAGGCCGACCTGCCGTCCTATGGCCGCGCCGCGAGCTTCATCCAGCCGGACGAGAATGCGGCGCTGTTCTACGAGCCGGAGCATTCGCTCGGCCAGCTCTACAACAACAACCTCTTCTATCTCGGCTATGTGCCCGAAATCCTGCATCTGACGGATGCGATCCTCTCCGGCACGCCGATATCAAGGGGTACGCTCGAAATCGCCCGCGAGATCATGAAACTCTTCGAATTTTACAGACGCACGGATGCCGGCGTCACCACCAATCTCTGACAGGGGAGGGACAGCCTTGAGCGATAGCGATGTCATTTTCAGGAAAGCCGACGGCGAATTCATGCCGACCACCTGGGGCGAACTCAACTGGAAGATCACCGGCGACGGCACGCCCGGCGCCGAGATGACATTCGGCACCTGCCGCATCAATCCCGGCGAGCGCAACCAGCTGCATTCGCATCCCGATTGCGAGGAAATCCTCTACGTCGTTTCCGGCAATTGCGAGCACAAGCTCGGCGATGCGCTCTATCGGCTCGAAGCCGGCGACGCGATCCGGATTCCCCGCAATGTCCGTCACTGGGCGCGCGCGCTCGGCACCGAACCGCTCTTCGCGCTGATCATGTTCTCCTCCGGCACCAGGACGGCGGTCAATCATGAAGGCGAGGGCGCGGCCTGAAATCATCCTGTTCTCGGGGGGGAATATCATGGCGTCGATTGCGCTTCACAACATCGGCAAGTCCTACGGCAACCTGCCGGTCATCCACGGCGTCGATATCGATATCGAGGATGGCGAATTCATCGTGCTCGTCGGACCGTCCGGCTGCGGCAAGTCCACGCTGTTGCGCATGATCGCCGGCCTGGAGACGATCTCGGGCGGCCGGCTTTCGATTGGCGGTCGCATGGTCAACGACCTGGCGTCGAAGGAGCGCGACATTGCCATGGTGTTCCAGAGCTATGCGCTCTATCCGCATCTGACGGTGGCCGAGAATATGGGCTTTTCCCTGAAGCTGCGCGGTACGGCCAGAGACGAGATCGGCCGCCGGGTGCAGTCAGCTGCAAAAATCCTGGCGCTGGAGCCTTATCTCGACCGCCACCCGCGCCATCTCTCAGGCGGCCAGCGTCAGCGCGTCGCCATGGGCCGCGCGATCGTACGCGATCCGAAGGTGTTCCTCTTCGACGAACCGCTTTCCAATCTCGACGCCAAGCTGCGCGTAGCGATGCGCGCCGAGATCAAGGAGCTTCACCAGCGACTAAAGATCACCACCGTTTATGTCACCCATGACCAGACCGAGGCGATGACCATGGCCGACCGCATCGTCGTCATGCATGACGGCATCGTCGAGCAGATCGGAACGCCGTTGGAGATCTATGATCGGCCCTCAACCACCTTCGTCGCCGGTTTCATCGGCATGCCGGCGATGAACCTGCTCAAGGGCCGCATCCAGGCCGACGCCCCTTCGATCTTCCGCACCGACAGCGGCGTCGCCATGCCGCTATCGCTGCGTCCTGGGTCCGCAGATCCCGGCGATGAACTCATCTACGGCATCAGACCGGAACAGTTCGTCATCGCCGACGAAGGCGGAACGCCGGCAAAGGTCATCGTCGTCGAGCCAACAGGCTCGGAGACGCAGGTCATCGCCCGGATCGAGGGCGAAAACGTCAACATGCTGTTTCGCGAGCGCATTGCCGTAAAGCCCGGCGACACGATCCGCTTTGCCTTGCGGGCTGCCAGCGAACATCTGTTTTCAGCCGCGACGGGCAGGCGTCTTCCCGAGGCGGATGTCTGAAGCGGCCGTTTTCTTCAGCTTTGCCAAGGCTCTGACGATTGCGTGAAACCGCGCCGACACCTGTGACAAAACCTCGTCGCCTCTGCTATGTCAGGAAAAATGCGGCAGCCCAACTGGCGTCGCGCTCTGTCCTATCAATGCCAGGAGTTTGAAAGATGAGCGGTTCTCCCGATTATACACCCCCGAAGGTCTGGACCTGGAACAAGGCGAATGGCGGCCAGTTCGCCAGCATCAATCGCCCGATCGCGGGACCGACGCATGACAAGGAGCTTCCGATCGGCCGCCATCCGTTGCAGCTCTATTCGCTCGGAACGCCGAACGGCCAGAAGGTCACAATCATGCTCGAGGAACTGCTGGCGCTTGGCCATAGCGGTGCCGAATATGATGCATGGCTGATCAAGATCGGCGATGGCGATCAGTTCGGAAGCGGCTTCGTCGCAGTCAATCCCAATTCCAAGATACCGGCGCTGATGGACCGCAGCGGGCCAAAGCCGATTCGTGTCTTCGAATCCGGTGCGATCCTGACCTACCTCGCCGAAAAATTCGGCGCCTTCCTGCCGACCGAGCCGAGCGCGCGGGCCGAATGCCTGTCATGGCTGTTCTGGCAGATGGGAAGCGCGCCTTATCTTGGCGGCGGCTTCGGCCATTTCTACGCCTATGCGCCGACGAAGATCGAATATGCGATCGACCGCTTCGCCATGGAAGTGAAGCGTCAGCTCGACGTGCTGGATCGTCGCCTTGCCGAAAGCGAGTATCTGGCAGGCAGCCAATATACGATCGCCGATATTGCCGTCTGGCCGTGGTATGGCGGGTTGGTGAAGGGCTGGACCTACGGCGCGGCCGAGTTTCTGCAGGTCGAGGACTATAAGAACGTGCTGCGCTGGGCCGACGCCATCCATAGCAGGCCGGCCGTACAACGCGGCCGGATGGTCAACCGCCTCTCCGGCGAGCCCTCTAGCCAGTTGCACGAGCGCCACGACGCCAGCGACTTCGACACCAGGACGCAGGACAAGCTCGCGGCCGCCGAGTAAGCAAGCGGCCCCAGCCAAATGTCGCAGCAATAAATGAAGCTCCGCCGCCTTTACGGCGACGGAGCTTCTGCATGCTGCCCAAACTCAGTTCTTGACCGTGTCTTCCAGGAAGAAGCGGCCAAGCGGGTTCTGATAGAAGTTCTCGATATTCTTGCGCGAGACGTTGATATAGGGGCTGTAATAGAGGTCGATCCAGTTGACGTCGTCCTTTGCCATCTTCTGCAGATCGACATACATCTGTTCGCGCTTCTTCGGGTCGAGCTCGAGACGGGCCTTGGCGACCAGTTCCTTCACCGCCTCGTTTTTGTAGTTGGTCAGATAGTTGTTATTGGAATCGTGGCCGAGAACGAAGGTTGTCTTCTGGTCCGGATCGAGAATGTCGTTCGTCCAGTAGTTGACCGAGATGTCGTAATCACCGGCAACCGTCATATCCCATTCCTGGCTTGGATCGACCTTCTGCAGGTTCGCCACGATGCCGGCCTTGGCAAGCTGTTGCTGCACAAGCACTGCCGTCTGCTCGTCCACTTCGTCGCCGGCGCGGATGAGATAGTTCAGCGTCAAGTTGGAGACACCGGCATCCGCCAGCATCTTCTTGGCCTTCTCAGGATCGTAGGGGCGCTGCAGGTTCTCGGCGTAATGGTAGAGCGCACCCTTCGGAATATAAGAGTTGGCGACCGTGCCCTGGCCAAAGGTGACGGTATCGACGATCGCCTTCTTGTCGATCGCCATATCGAGCGCCTGGCGCACTTCCTTCTTGCCGAGATCGCCATGCGCATGGTTGATCAGGAGATGATCCTCGCGGGTCGAGGCGTCGATGTCGACATTGAGGTTCGGGTCCTTCTTCAACTCCTCGACGCGAGAGAACGGCACGAAGATCGCCGTATCCAGCTCGCCGGCCTGAACGTTCAGCATGCGGGTGTTGTCGTCAGGCACCGAGATCCACTCGACGCCGTCGAGCTTGACGCGGTCGGCCTGCCAGAAATTCGGGTTCTTCTTGAGAATGACACGGTCGCCGCGACGCCATTCCTCGACCACGAAGGCACCGGATGCGATCGGCTTTTCTCCATAGGCATCGGCGCCCAGCGATTCCATGCCCTTTTTGGAGATAACGGAGGCATTCGGTAGCGCCAGCGTCGAAAGGAACGGCGCGGACTGGTTCTTGAGCTTGATCGTCAGCGTGTGCGCGTCGGCCGCCAGGGCCGTGTCGATCACTTTGTAGGAATCGCTCCAGAGCGAGGCTGCGTCATCGCGAATGCGCAGCAGGCTGTAGGCCGCGTCTTCCGCCGTCAGCGGCGAACCGTCCGAGAATTTTGCGTCGCGGATCTTGAACGTGTAGGTCAGCCCGTCATCCGAGGTGGTCCAGCTTTCGGCAAGACCCGGCTCCAGTTTCGTGCCCGTCTTGTCGACGCGGATCAGCACGTCGTAGACGTTGGAGAACACCCAGTTGTCGATGTTCTGCGCGGTCTTGATCGGATCGAATGTCGTCGAATCCTCGCGGCGGCCGATGGTGAGTACACCGGCGGCCTCGGCATAGCTTGCGCTGAGCGTCAGACCGGCGAGCAAGGCTGCAAGCCCGATTGATTTCCACCTGTTTGTCATGTGTTCGTTCCCTTCGTTGTTATGGCATGCGTTTGATTGATTGAATCGGCATCGAATGCGGATCGTCCTTGCCGTCGGCGCCTTGCAGCAGCCGCTTGTCAGGATCGATGTCGGGAATGGCGGCGATCAGCGCCGCCGTATAGGGATGTTTCGGCCGCGCGAAGACTTCTTCGGAGCGACCTTCCTCGACGATCTCGCCGCGATACATCACGACGACGCGTTCGCAGAGATTGCGGACGATTGCGAGGTCATGGGCGATGAAGATCAGCGTGAGGTTCATCTTCGCCGTGAGCTCGCGGAAGAGCTCGATGATCTGCGCCTGGATGGTGACGTCGAGGGCCGCCACGCATTCGTCGGCGATGATCAGCTTCGGATCGACGGCGAGGGCTCGAGCAATGCCGGCGCGCTGGCACTGGCCGCCGCTCATGCTGCGCGGTTTGCGGCCGGCGAATTCGCGTTCGAGGCCGACGAGATCGAGCAGCGCGTCGATCCGCGCCGGAATATCGGCCTTGGCGACCTTGCCCTGCACCTTCAGCACCTCGGCCAGCATTTGCCCGATCGTCAGCCGCGGATTGAGCGCGTTGTAGGGGTCCTGGAAGACCATCGCCGTCTCGCGCCTGAGCTTTGCCAGACCAGCGCTTTTCTGCAGCGCCAGATCGACGCCGTCGAAGGTGACGTGACCCGAGGAAAGCGGTGTGAGGCCGAGCACGGCGCGGGCAAGCGTGCTCTTGCCGCTGCCGGATTCGCCGACGATGCCGACCGTCTCGCCCGGCATGATCTGCAGGCTGACGCCGGCAACGGCGCTGACTGTCTTGGCACCGCCCCTGAACAGGGCGCCGCCGGCTCTGAAGCGCACATGGAGATCATCGATTTCGAGCAATGGCCTCGCCGGTTGGCTGGCCTCGACAATCTCGAGCAGCGGCGCTGATATCGCGCCCGGTATGGAAGGGTGGCTGTTGATCAGATTGATCGTATAGGGATGCTGCGGCCGCGCCAGGATCGTCCGCTTCGGCCCCTCTTCGATGAGCTTGCCGCCGCGCAGCACGGCGATGCGGTCGCAAGTCTGGGCGACTATACCGAGATCGTGGGTGATCAGAATGATCGACAGGCCGCGCCGATCGCGAATGTCAATCAACAGCCGCAGGATTTGCGCCTGGATAGTCACGTCGAGCGCCGTCGTCGGCTCGTCGGCGATCAGGATCTTCGGATTGCAGGACAACGCCACGCCGATCATCGCCCGCTGCCGCATGCCCCCGGAAAATTCGTGCGGATAGCTATCGTACTGGCGCTTCGGATCGGGGAAGCCGACCTGCGCCAGGATTTCCGTCGCCGCGGCGCGGGCCTCGCGGGCGCCGAGGCCCTGGTGATAGCGGATGCCCTCGGCGATCTGATCTCCGATCCGCATCACCGGGTCGAGATGGCTGGTCGGGTTCTGGAAGATCATGCCGATCTCGCCGCCGCGCACTTTCAGCATCTCGGCGTCGTCGATCCGCATGAGGTCCCGCCCTTCGAGCAGCACGCTACCGCTTTCGATCTTCAGCAGCGAGGAGGGCAGCAAGCGCACCAGGGAACGGCAGAACAGGCTCTTGCCCGAGCCGCTCTCGCCGACGAGACCGAGAATCTCGCCCTTGCCGAGGTCGAGCGAGACCGCATCGAGCAGCGTGCGCGGGCCGGAATCGACATGCGCCCTGACGGTGAGATCACGGACGGACAGCACGGAGCCGCTCATTCGTGCACCCCCAGCAGTTCGCCGAGCGCGTCGCCCAGCATGCTGAAGCCGAAGGCGAGGCAGACGATGGAGAGACCGGGAAACAGCGTGATCCACCATGCAGTCGTGATGAAGCTCTGGCCTTCCGCGACCATGACACCCCATTCGGCAATCGGCGGCTGGACGCCGAGGCCGAGATAGCTGACGGCAGCGCCGCTGAGCAGCACCAGCGTCGCATCGGACATCGAAAAGACGATCGAGCCGGCAATCGCGTTCGGAAGCAGGTGGCGGAACATGATGCGCGGGCGGCTGAAGCCGAGGCTGACGGCGGCAACGGCGTAGTCGCTGCCTTTCAGCACCAGCATCTGCGCCCGGATCAGCCGCGCATAGGAGACCCAGCCGACCAGCGCCATGGCGATGTAGAAGCTGCCGAGGCCGGGGCCGAGGATCGCGATGATCGACAGCATCAGCACCAGGAAGGGGAAGGCGAGGATGATATCGACGAGACGCATGAACAGCGCATCGACGATCCCGCCGAAGAAGCCGGCGATCGTGCCGACCGTCGTGCCGATCAGGAAGGGGAAGATGACGCCGATCAGTGCCATCTGCAGGTCGAGGCGCGCGCCCCAGATGACGCGGGAGAGGATATCGCGGCCGAAATTGTCGGTGCCGAAGGGATGCAACAGCGAAGGCGCATGCAGGCGCACCTCGGCATTCTGCATGATCGGGTCGTAAGGCGCGACGATGGGCGCGCCGATTGCCAGCAGGACGAAGAACAGCAGCAGGCCGGCACTGAGCACAAGCATCGGCCGCCGGCCGAAGAACCTGCGCCAGCCGGGGGAGGCGGGGGCGATCGCCTCGATGCTCATAGCTTCACCCTCGGATCGACGGCGACAGTGACGATGTCGGCAATGAAGTTGATAAGCACGGTGGCGCAGGCAAAGACCATGGCGACGCCTTGAACCACCATATAGTCGCGTGAGAAGATCGCCCTGACGAGCAGCTGTCCCATGCCGGGCAGCGCAAAGACGCTCTCGACCACCACCGTGCCGCCGATCAGCCAGCCAATATTGACGGCAAGCAGGTTGATGGTCGGCACCAGCGAATTCGGCAGGACATGCCGCCAGAAGACGATCCCCTCCGGCATGCCGCGGGCGCGCGCCGCCGTCGCGACATCCGATTTCAGTTGCTCGATCATCGCTGCCCGCAGGCTGCGCGTCAGCACGGTCGAGAGTGACAGCGCGACCGTCAGGCTCGGCAGTACGAGATGCGACAGCTTTTCGCCGATCGTTGCACCATAGCCCGAAACCGGCAGCACACCGAGTTCAACGCTGAACAGGATGATCAGCATCAACCCCAGCCAGAAGGGCGGAAAACCGATGCCGAAGGTCGAGACGATGCGCACCGCATGATCCGGCGCCCGGCCGGCATTGCGCGCGGCGATCGCCGACATCGGCACCGCGATCAGGACCGAAAGCACGACGCTGGAGACGACGAGCGCAAGCGTCGGCTCGATACGGGTGACGATCAGCTTCAGCACGTCGATCTTGTAGAGGATCGACTTGCCCATCTCGCCATTGGCGAGGTTCTTGAGGAAATAGACATATTGCAGCCACATCGGCTGATCGAGGCCGTATTGGGCGCGGATGCTGGCGAGAGCCGCCGGCGTCGCGCGCGTGCCGAGGATGTTGCGTGCGGGATCACCGGGGATCAACCGGACCAGAATGAAGGTGATGACGCTGATGCCGAAGATCACGGGCAGGAACTGCAGCGGTCGCGTCAGAACGAATTTATAGCGATGCATGACGGCGATCGCCCCTTTGTCTTCGTCTGGTTCGGTCCGCTTCCTGTTGCATCAGCCTGCCTCGTGCCGGGCGAGAAAATCGAGAAGCGCCGGATAATAATCCTGCGGGTTCTCATAGAACGGCATGTGGCTGGCATTGGCAAATACCTTCAGCTCGGCATCCGGCAGCGCAAGCTTCATCCTGAGCGCACAGGCCGGCGTCAACTCGTCATGCTCTCCCGTCGTGATGAGCACCGGCAGCGTCAGCCGCGGCAGGTCGGGGATGCGGTTCCAGTCCTTGAGATTGCCGATATAGAGAAACTCGTTCGGTCCCTGCATCGTCTCGTAGGGCGCCATGTTCCAATCGTCGAGCGAGCGGCGCACCGGTGCCGGCCATTCCGGCAGACGGCAGACATGGCGGTAGTTGAGGATGGTGACGGCAGCGAGATACTCCGGATGATTATAAGTGCCCTGCGCCTCGTGCTTCTGCATCATCGAGACGGTTTCGGGACCGAGCGCTGCGCGCAGCCGTTCCAGTTCCGAGATCAGATGCGGCATGTCGGCGACGGTATCTTCGAGGATCAGCGTCTTGAGGTTTTCTGGATAGGTCAGCGCATATTCGATCGCCAGCCAGCCGCCCCAGGAATGGCCGAGCATGTGGACCTTGCCGAGCCCCAGCGCCTTGCGCACCGTCTCCGTCTCCTCGACATAACGGCCGATCGTCCAGAGCGTGAGATCGTCCGGCCGGTCGGAGGCGCCGGTGCCGAGTTGATCGAAGGCGACGACGCGATAGCCCTTGTCGACGAGACAGGAATGCGTCTCGCGCAAGTAATCACAGGGCAGGCCCGGCCCGCCGTTCAGGCAAAAAACCGTCTCGCTGCCGGTCCCGAAACTATAGGCAACGACGCGATAGCCATCGACATCGATCTCGAATCGCTCGTCCGGCCGTATTTCACGCCACATTGATCGCTCCGGCAGAAGATTTCGCTTGCTCAATATTTGGGCACGGCTAAATTTTTACCTTAATCCGCATTCAGTGCCAGCTATAAGAAGTGATAGGGTGGGCCGCAATGCCGAACCCCGGGAGCAGCCCATGCTTGACGACCCCATTCTTGACGACATCGGAACGATCAGACGGCAGTTTACAGCGCACGAAACTCTGGACGGCCGGATCGACCAGGCCTTCGAGGCGATGAAGCAGATCGGCTTCGAGGCGTTGATCTACGACTATACACCCGTTCCCTACGATCTCGACGGCGCGATCATGATACCATCACTGCTGAAGCTGCGGAATATCTCAGACGACATGCACGACTACTGGTTCAATCGCGGCTATTTCCGTATCGATCCGGTGCAGCAGGTGGCGCTACGCACCTCCGCACCTTTCTTCTGGAACTACGATCCGGACGCTGACACGCTGATCAACCGTTTCATGAACGACGACACCGCGCCGGTGACGCGCTATTTGAGCGAACGCGATATGTCGACCGGCGTCACCGTTCCGGTTCATATGCCACGCGGCGACTATGCAACCGTCACCGGTATCCGCTTCGGCCGGAACAAAGATTTCGAACGGCACGCTCTGCGCTATATCGCCGACTTCAACCTGCTTGCCCATGTTTTCCATGAGACCGCCTATTCGCTGTTCGACACGCGGGCAAAGAGCGTCGGCACCATCCGCCTGACCGAGCGGGAACGGGAATGCCTGCGCCATTCGGCGGAAGGCTACTCCGCCAAGGAAATTTCCCGCATCATCGATCGTTCCATACCGACTGTCGTGATGCATTTGAACGCCGCGACAAAGAAACTCGGCGCCCGTAACCGAACCCAGGCCGTGGTGCGCGCCACCCACTACCGCCTGCTCGAAGACCGGCCGACCCATAATTGGCCGCCCTATAACTTGTGATAGCTGCCTTCACCGTCGCCGCCGCGTTATGGTTTTCATCATTGCCAGAGCATGATGCCGAAAAGTGTGAGCGGTTTTCGGACGACATCGTGCTCTAACTATTTAATTTAGAACAGGATTCAGATTTTGGCCGAAGGGGCCCAAAGTCATCCTGTTCTAGGAGATGGAGACACCGGTGGGCGAAGTCACGACCAAAGAAGCTTACCTGCCTTTTCGCGATTATCGCACCTGGTATCGGGTCACCGGCTCGCTGGAGAGCAGCAAGCTGCCTCTCGTCGTCGCCCATGGCGGGCCTGGCTGCACCCATGATTATGTCGATTCCTTCAAGGATATCGCCGCCCTCGACGGCCGACCGGTCATCCATTACGACCAGCTCGGCAATGGCAATTCCACCCGACTTCCGGAAAAGGGCCCGGATTTCTGGACCGTCGGCCTGTTCCTCGAGGAGTTGGACGCACTGCTTTCCCATCTCGGCATCCAGCAGCACTATGCCTTCCTCGGCCAGTCCTGGGGCGGCATGCTCGGCGCCGAACATGCGGTGCGCCGGCCGCAAGGCCTGAAAGCCCTTGTCATCGCCAACTCGCCGGCCAACATGCATACCTGGGTTTCGGAGGCGAACCGGCTGAGGCAGGAACTGCCGAAAGAGGTGCAGGACACGCTGCTGAAGCATGAGCTGGCGGGACGCCTTACCGATCCGGACTATATCGCCGCCTCACGCGTCTTCTATGACCGCCATGTCTGCCGCGTGGTGCCGTGGCCGCCTGAAGTGGCGCGGACCTTTGCGATCATGGACGAAGACAACACCGTCTACCGCAACATGAACGGCCCGACCGAATTTCACGTCATCGGTACGATGAAGGACTGGACGATCGAGAACAGGCTCGACCGCATCGAAGCCCCGACGCTGCTGATCTCGGGAAAATACGACGAGGCGACGCCCCTGGTGGTAAGGCCTTATCTCGAACGCGTTCCCGGCTGCGAATGGGTTCTCTTCGAAAACTCCAGCCATATGCCGCATGTCGAGGAAAAGCAGCTTTGCCTGGCGACCGTTTCCGGTTTCCTGTCCCGGCACGATTGAGGAAGGGGTCGCCTACCGGCGAAGCAGCCATTTCTTGGCGACACGGCAGGCGATCGTATAGGCCGGGTCGAAGACGTTGCCGACATCATAGCGCACCACCTGGCCGAGCAGATGGCTGGCCGCCGTCCTGTCCAGGCCGTAATCCGACGCCAGCCAGTTCAGCATCTCGCTGGTCGCGTGCTGGAGCGCCTGATCGAGGGGCCGGGCGTTGCCGATGGTGAAGATGTCTTCGGCCGTTTCCCCGCGCGGCCAGACCAGTCCGGCCTTCTTTTCCACCGTCAGCCGCACCGTGACCTCGAACGTCGTCTCGACGCCGGTTCCGACGATCTCGCCATCCCCTTGCACGGCATGGCAGTCGCCGAGAAAGAACAAGGCGCCGGGGGCCGCTACGGGCAAGCGGACCGTGGTGCCGGGGCCGAACAGCCGATAGTCCATGTTGCCGCCATATTCGCCACTGGTTGCGGTCGATATCGCCTGGCCGAGGCTAGGCGCCACGCCGAAACAGCCGATCATCGGGGCGAGAGGCAGAACGAAATTTTCAAGACCTGCAACCGTTTCGGAAAGCCGGACTGTCAGGGATTCGCGGTCGATCGCCCAGATGGCGATATCGCGCGGCGGCAGGTCGCGAACCGCTTCAGGATCGACCACATTGGCGGCGACGACGCTGCGGGTAAAACCCGTGTCCCTGGTCGGGATCATGCTGATGATCTCGACCTTCAGCGCATCCCCGGGCTCGGCACCTTCCACGAAGATCGGGCCGTTCATCGGATTGGGGCCGGATGCCTGCTTGACGCCGTCTTTATCATGCCCGGCAGCGTCGAGCGTCTCGGTGGCGACGGTATCGCCGTCGGCGATATGCAGGGCCGGCGAAAGAGAGCCGATAACATTGTGAAAGCTCGTCGGAATGAAGCGGTGAGTGGTCATGAAATACAGCTCTCGCTCGTTTTGAATGTAGGAGCCTGCGGCTGGAGCGCCGGGCCGAGAGAGTTGCAGACTAGATCAGAGATTGCCTGCAATGCCAATATCCGCGCGGCACCACGCGAAACCGGCAGCCGATGGCGGGTTGTCGAAAGGGTGGCACGAGGGGCGTCTTTGTGATCGCGGCAACCGCATAGGGGAATGCATCACTCATATCCACCCTGGTGGAGTCGACTCTTGCCGCAGCCCTCGAAGGGGTTTCGGCCACGCGTTTTGCACAGGAAAGATCATTCAGGCAATGGTCGAAACGCGATACCATAACCACGACCTTGGCCGCCTCGACCACCTTCCTTTCAAACCGATAGGCAGATCATGAAAAATATCGAGCAGATGCAGGAACAGCGACTTGAAGCGCTCCGACTGACGAAGTCGGGAGCACCGAAGCTGCCGTCCAATCCGTTTTTCGGCGTCGGTCCGATCACCGATGCGACCACCGACGAAGTGGATAGCCGCCTGCGGCGCATCGCTTTCGATAGATGGATCGAGAAGACCTATCGCAAGTTCGACGACAGGGGCAACGATATCGGCGGCTTCACCACCGCCGAAATTTCCCGCAGCATGCATCGCGGCTACCCGGCGGATAAAATTCTGACCGACATGATGCGGGCGATCCACCGCTATTTCCACTTCCCGAAGACGAACCGGATGGCTGTGGGACTCGGCGGCGGTCACAGCGGCTATACCGTCTGCGTCCAGCACCTGACGAACGCCAACGACGCCTCGCAGCGCGTCTACGTCGATACGCCGCGCCCGGAAAGCGATCCGGCCCGCACGGCAGGCTTCTTCCGTCAGTCCTGGGCCACGCAGCTGATCGAGATGCAGCGCTTCGCCGAAAAAGGCTGCGAGAGCCGCATTCATTTTGCCGCCTCCGAGGGTGTGATCCCGACGGCCGCCGAGCTGTCCGCTCTTGGTGTGTCGATCTTCGTCGGCGTCGGCCACGAGACGACCGGCGCCAATGCTTATACCAGCCGCGAGATCCACGAGCTGCTGAACTGGATCGATGGCGATCCGGCAAACCGCCATGCAGTGTTCGACGCGACGTCGATGCTGGGTGCCATGCCTTGGGAGCCCGAGTGGGTCGACGCCGTGATGGCGAAATGCTGCTTGTTCATGCCGTTTCAAAAGGCGATCGGCGGGGTATCGGGGTATTTCGTCGCCTCCTTCACGCCGCATGCCCTGGCGCTCGTGGAGAAGAACCAGCAGGATCCGTCCTGGGCGATCCCGCGCCAGCTCAAGATCGCGCCGCCGATCGATGCGCGGCGGCCGCTTTCCGCCAAGCGATCCGTGGATGCCGGGCCGTTTTACGATGCCGCGGAAGACCGTATGCTCGGCGGCGTCATCAACACCTACAGCGCGCTTGCCTTTGCCGAAACCACCTTCGGCCTCCTGCAGTCCGAGGCGCGGGTCGGCTCGCTGGTCGAGCTCAACAAGCGGTCTGCGGCCAATCGGGCGGTGATCGACGGCTGGGTCGATTCGCACCCGCTTTTTTCGCTGACCGTCACCGATGCCGAGCGGCGCGGCGCGGCGGTGACGCTGCTAAAGGTGGAGGATGCGGGCATCACCGATCCTGCGATCCATGCCCGCATTATCGCTCGTTCGAAGCAACTGCTCGGCTATGAAGGCTTTACCCATCCGAACGGCGCGTTTGAGCCCGGCCTCGACGCGGCGCGTTACGTCAACGCATTCCCGGGAACGCCCGGCGACTACCGCGCCTGGGTCGGCGGCATCCGCGAGCCGGCCGATATCGTTGCGCTGCTGGAGAACCTGCAATATGCCTATCTGCGCGCCAAGGTCGTCGTGTTCGAGGAGGAACTGGCAAAGCAGGGGGTCACGTTCGCAGCACCCGTGAAAGCCGGCGCGATGGTCCGCAAGGACGATCCCGAACACGCCTATACGGTGCTGATCGCCGATCTGGTCGGCCTGCGCCTCGGCGCCGATGGGGAGCCCGACGACAGCGAGATCAGGACCTATGTCGAGGAAAAGGGCGGCGTCTTCCATGCCGGCCCGATCGGCGACAGGGCGGCGCTGGAAAAGGGCCGCATCCATTTCTTCTACCAGCCAAATCTCAGCACCGAGGCCGAAATCCTGCCGCAGACGGACAAGGGCCAGTATGACGCGCTGATCGCGGCGGCGACCTTCATCTCGAAGGCTTCCGTCTTCCCGTTCGGCGGCGTGCGCATCGGCGCGGGGACCGGCAATATGGGCTCGGCCTCCTGGGGCGGCGGCAACGGCGAGGGCGGCGAGGCGCCTTTGATGAACACGCCCGGCATCAACAGCCGGGCGACTGCCCAGATGGCGATGAAGGCAATCCTCAAGGTTGTTCCCGACCTGCCCGTCGACAGGCTGCACCAGATGGTCGCCAACGGCGACTTTGATACCGGGCGCCAGCTCAAGGATTTCCCGACCGCCAAGCTGGAGGGTCGGAAAATCGCCATTCTCGGCTACGGCAATATCGGCCGCGAAGTCGCCAAGCTTGCCAAGGCTTTCGGCATGAAGGTGGCGATCTACGCACGCCAACATCACCAAGGCTGGATCGAGTCGGAAGGCTTCGATTACGCCGCAAGTCCGGTTGAAGCGGCGACCGGCGCCGACGTGCTCTCGGTCCATATCGGTCTCGGCCGGCTGGATGCTGCGACGGGCGGTTACTCCAACGCAGGGGTGGTCGACACGCGGGTTCTCGGCGCGATGAACGATGGTGCGGTGCTGGTCAACTACGACCGGGGCGAGGTCGTCGATGTGGCAGCGCTCGACCGGGCGCTGTCATCAGGAAAGATTGCCCATGCGGCAATCGACGCCGATCTCTTCAAGGATGCAGTAACCGGCAAGCTCAGCGGACCGATGGTTCCCTATCTGCCACTCGAAGAGCGCCATAAGGGCAAGCTGGAACTGCTGCCGCACGCCGCCGCCGATACCGACCATCCTTCTCGGGTGACCGGCGCCAAGCAGGCGGTCGATCAGATCTTCGATGTCATCCGCTTCAAGTCGGTCACCAATCTGAAGGGTGATCTGCCGGAAGGGTATGTCTCGGCAGGCGGCCGCACACCGGCCGGAATCGGCAGGGTGACGAAGCGGGTGGTCAGCGAGATCTGCGGCAATTCCGAACTGCTGGACGAATTACGGCGGACCTCGGAAAAGGTCGCGGCGATCGTCGGCGCGCTCTCCGTTGTCTCCGACCCGAGCCACCGCGACCGGATCATCGATCGCTATACCGGTCTGCTGGCCGAAAATGCCGGCCGGCAGCGGGCGCTTCTCGAGCAGCTTGGCCTCTACGGGCCGGCGGCGGAGTAAGCTGCGGTCGAAGCCGGAGGTCTTCCCATATGCAGGCAACGCGGCATCGACGGCACATTCAACAGCGTTGAGCCTTGACGGACCCAGATGCGATGCCTCAGCGAGACCGTTACTGCATGTACCAGCCATGGCTGACGACGAGTGACTGGCCGGTGAGAGCATTGGTCTCGAAACCGGCAAACAGCAGCGCCACTTCGGCGACATCGTCGACCGTGGTAAACTGTGCATCCACAGTGCCACCGAGCATTATCTTCTTGATGACCTCGTCTTCGGAAATTCCGAGTTCCTTTGCCTGTTCCGGAATTTGCTTGTCGACGAGCGGCGTCCGGACGAAGCCGGGGCAGATGACGTTGGCGCGCACGCCATCCGGTCCGCCTTCTTTGGCGACCACGCGAGCAAGGCCGAGCAAGCCGTGCTTGGCGGTGACGTAGGCCGATTTCAGCGGCGAAGCCTCATGCGAATGCACCGAACCCATATAGATGATCGCGCCGCCCTTCTGCGCCTTCATATGTGGAACGCAAGCCTTGGTGGTGAGGAACGCGCCATCGAGATGGATGGCGAGCATCTTCTTCCAGTCGGAAAAGGCGTAGTCCTCGATCTTGTTGACGATCTGGATGCCGGCATTGGAGACGAGCACGTCCACACGGCCCCACTTGGCTACGACGGCGGCGACGCCGGCGTTCACGGCTTCCTCGCTGGTCACGTCCATCGCAAGACCGATCGCCTCGCCTGGGCCGGCAGCCGTCAGATCCTTGGCCGCCGCTTGCGCCGCATCGAGCTTCAGGTCAGCAATGACGACCTTGGCACCTTCCGAAACGTATTTTTTAGCGATCGCCAGTCCGATACCGCTGGCCGACCCGGTGACGATGCAGACCTTGTCCCTGAGCTTCATGGTTGGACTCCTTATTTTGCAAAATAATCATGGACCACTTCGCCGAGGCCCAGCGTCAGGTCCGAGAGAATATGGATGGCGGATTTGACCTCAAGCACCGGCAGGTCGGCGACCGGCGCCAGCGCATGCGGAAACAGCGCCAGGGCGCCCGGACCTTCCCACGCGCCCTTCACCGTCAGGTCCTCAAGATAGTAGCGCACCAGCTCGCAGATGCGCGGTGTGCAATCGACATGTGGAATGATCTTCAGCATGAAATTCGGCTGCTTCAGGCTTTCGAGGATTTTCGCCTTGTCGAGTGTCCGATGCTTGAAGCCCATCGTTGCGGTGGCGACGCGCTGACCGCCATAGTCGAGCGTGCCGACCAGCGCATCCTTGACGGATGTCAGCGACGGCTCGGCCAGTTTCTTCGGAAAGCCCCAAATCTCGCGGCCACCGGCGATCGGCGCGTCGTCGTTGAGGTACATAGAATGCACGTAACCGCCGTGTACGCCTTGATAGGTCACCGGGATGACCTGGCCGGATTCGGTATAGTCGCCAAACCCGGTCGAGTCCGGCATGCGGATGAATTCGTATTTCACCAGCGGCTCATCGAACTGCAGCGGCTCCGGCACGACCCGGCGCAGGGCCTCCGGATCGGTGCGATAGGTGATGATCATATATTCGCGATTGACGAACCGATACGGCCCTGGCGGGTAGGATGGACTGGTCAGCGGCATGGCAAAGGCATTGCGAACGACATCTTCAATTTTCATGGTTTTTCCCACGCAGGCGTTGCTCGGCAAGGTCGAAAATCCGTATCCCATTGGTCGGACGCGTTCGGTCGAGCCAATCTGGATGGTTTAGCGTCTCGACCACATCGTCATGGCCGGCCCTCCAGTGTTCCTCCACGGAGAGCCGCGAAAACTCATAGTCCTTGGATCCGGTTTCATAGGCGGCATGCCGATAGATCAGGTGCACCATGGTCACGGCGCAATCATTGCCGATCTTTTCAAGGAGCCTCGCATCGGGATCGTCCTTCAGCTCAGGCGGCAGCTTTTCAGTCAGCCTCTTGGCCGCCATGCGCACCGACTGAAGCTTGCGGAACTGGTCGGTGTTGAGCCGCGTGCGGCTGGAAAAACGGATTTCCTTCTCGCGGGCACCTACGTCAAAGACATCCTTCGGCAGCACGCCCTTGGCGCTGAACAAATCGACCTGGAAGATGCAGAGATCAGCCTCCAACTCGCTACCACCGAGAATGCGCTGCAGCGGCGTGTTGGAAACGATACCTCCATCCCAATAATAGCGGCCGTCGATCTCGACGGGCGCAAAACCCGGCGGCAACGCCCCGGAGGCGGCCACGTGTTTGGGCGAAAAAGCACAATCGCGGTTGTCGAAATAATTGAAGTTGCCGCTAACAACATCGACAGCGCCGAGGCTGAGACGGATGGCACCGGAATTGATCAGGTCGAAATCGACGAGACCGGCGAGGGTCTCCTGCAACGGCGCGGTGTCGTAAAGGCTGATCGCGGCCATCGGATCGCCCGGGATGTTCCATGGCGCAAAGACGCGCGGCGTGAAAAAGCCGGGAACGCCGGTCAAAGACCCCAGAAAAGCGGAGGATTCGTTGAACCATTTGCGCATCGCATTGCCATTGCCGAGAAAATGGCCGGGCAGTCCGGACGAGACCCGATGCCAGAAGGTCCTGAGGTTATCGACACGCTGATCGACGGGGCTTCCGGCAATGATGGCTGAGTTGATCGAACCGATAGATATCCCGGCCAGCCAGTCGGGGCGGATGCCAGCCTCATGCAAAGCTTCGTAAGCGCCGGCCTGGTAGGCACCCAGAGCACCACCGCCCTGAAACACCAGCACGGTTTTCTCTGTCGGAATAGTACTCACGGGAAGCTTTTCCTCAAATGCTGCAGCTGCTAACAAATAACACAGAGAAGGCCATCGAGCTGCACAGGGCAGATTAAGTTCCAGTAATGCAGGAAGGCTTCAGAGCAATCGTATACTAAGTCATTTCAGAGGCTTGCTAGTCAAAGCGGCGCATTCTTCGCAACCATTTTGAGGCCTTTAGTTAGTCCTGCCGAGGGCATCTTGCAATGCAACAAAATGTGACAACGCTGGCCATACGGCTATGTAGACTGCGAATTCACCCATGCCAGGCCAATCCTTCATTTCAGGCTTGCTAGGCCGTTCGACCAGCGTCGCCAGCTGGTTCAATCAACGAAGTCTCGCTTCGAGACAGGAGCACTCTTATGTTCCATAATATCCGTTACGCCGCAAATTTGTGTAGCGGCTATTTAGTAATGCGACAGTTGGGCCAGTTAGAGATGCGACAGTCTCGCCTCTCTACGCACTGGTCAATGCCAACGTCGGGAGCAAGGATGACGATCTTCAGCCTGGTCGAGACCATGAGCGGTCGGAGTCGTCATGTCCTTTATGATCACCATGTCGCAGAAAGAATTGCATCGCCTCGAAGTTATCCAGAAGATTCGTGACGAGCGCCTGAGCGTCGTCCAGGCCGCCGAACTGCTCGACCTCAGTCGAAGTCAGGTCCATCGGCTGCTGCAGGCTTATGACCGGAATGGTCCAGCCGGCCTTGTTTCCAAGAAGCGATCACAGCCGAGCAACCGGCGCCACAGCGAGGAGTTTCGCAATGCGGCGCTGGATCTGATCCGGGAGCGCTATCTGGATTTCGGTCCGACGCTGGCGCGCGAGAAGCTGATGGAACTGCATCAGATCTCGGTCGCCAAGGAGACGCTGCGGCAATGGATGACCGAGGCCGGCATCTGGATCTCGCGGCGTGAGCGTAAGCAGCGGGTTTTCCAGCCGCGCGGCCGGCGCGACTGTTTCGGCGAACTCGTGCAGATCGATGGATCGCATCACTGGTGGTTTGAGAACCGTGGTCCCAAATGCGCCCTGCTTGTCTATATCGATGACGCCACCGGCAAGTTGCTGCATCTGCGGTTCGCTGGGTCAGAGAACACGTTCGACTACCTGCATGCGACAAAGGCTTATCTGCAGCAATGGGGTAAACCTCTGGCCTTCTACAGCGACAAGCATGGTGTCTTTCGTTCGACCCATGCGTCGGAGAAAGACCGCACGAGCGGCCTGACGCAGTTTGGTCGTGCGCTTTATGAGCTGAACATCGACATCATCTGCGCCAATACTCCGCAGGCAAAGGGCCGTGTGGAACGCGCCAACCAGACGCTGCAGGACCGGCTGGTCAAGGAGATGCGGCTTCGCGGCATCGATACGATCGAGGCGGCCAACGGCTATGCATCAGAATTCATTGCGGATTTCAATTCCCGTTTTGGCAAACCGCCACGCAATCCGAAGGACATGCACCGGCCGCTTGCCGCGCATGAGAATCTCGATGGCGCCATGTGCCGCAAGGAAGTCCGCACACTGTCGCAGTCCCTGACGCTCCGTTACGACAAGGTCTTGTTCATTCTCGATCCGACGGAGCGGGCCAGAGGGCTGGCGGGAAAGAAGGTCGTTGTCTGCGACTACCCGGACGGCCGCCTCGAGATCATGCACGAGAGCTTCACCCTGCCCTACAGAACCTTCGATACATTGCGGTCGGTCCACCGGGCAGAGGTTGTCGAGAACAAGCGTCTCGACGACATGCTTTCCGTCGTCGCCGAGCTGCAGGCTGGGCGGGAACAGCAGCGCAGTAAGAGCGGCCCTCGCCGCACCGGCCAGACGGATCATATGTTCGGTATTCCCGATGGCAGCCAGGGCAATGGTTATCAGAAGCGTGGCCGCAAGCCTGGCCGGCGGACGGACTTCATGAATGATCCGGAGGTCATCGCAAAAAGGCAGAAGGCGCTGGCGCGCATGGAGGCCGCGGAATGATCGCCTGCACTCATAGTCTCAAAGCTAAAGCCGAAGGGTGTTCCTCACCCGCCCCCGCTCCTCCCTTGCAACCCGGTCCAGCCGGTCGGATCGGCGGCTAATCCGAAGCGCAAGTGTCGCGTTTCTAACCGGCTGACAGCGTCGCGCATCTAATCAGCTTTGACAATTTGTTGTAGCCGCAAAGTTGAAGTGTCCTGTTTCTGCAAAGTTGGAATGTCACACTCCCCGGGTTTGATGACGGTGGAGGTTGCGGATGGGACTGATTGCGATGAGCGAGCGTGATCTGCAGCGGATCGAGGTTTTATCGAAGGTCGTTCACGGTTGGACGACGCTGGTCTCGGCGGCGCATGTTCTGGGCTTGAGCACACGACAGGTGCGCCGGCTGCTGGATCGGATCCGGACGAGCGATGCGGCGTCGATGCTCTCGCGCTTCCGAGGGCAAATCCGACTTCACCGACATACGGGCAGGTCAGGCGTAGCTATGGGATGCGAAATATCTGCCTCGAAGCTCACACGGGATCTCGTCGGGGCGAACTGATCCGTCACGTCTTACGGTTCGCGTATTGCGTTATCGAGGCCACGCAGCAGCGGATACAGGAAATAGGAGATCACCGTACGTTTGCCGACCTTGATTTCCGTGGACACGGTCATGCCGGGAAGCAGCCGCACCGGCATACCTGCGGCATTCAGCCGGGTATCGGCAAGCAGGATCCGCGCCTTGAAGAAGGGGGCGGCCGGCTGGCTCGGGGTCTCTGTCTGCTCCTGTTGGCCGGTGAGGAAGGTGTCCTGGCTGATGGTTCTCACCTCGCCCGAGGCGGTGCCGTATTTCTGGAAGGGATAGGCGTCGAGCTTGATGCGGGCTTCCTTGCCGACGGCCACGCGGCCGATGTCGCGGGTGTTGATCGAGACTTCGGCTTCGAGCGGCACGTTGATCGGCACCAGCGTCACGACCGGTTCCGCCTCGCGCACCACTGAACCGACCGAGCGCTGGGCGAGATCGAGGACGACGGCATCGGCGGGTGCGGTCAGCGCCACCATGTTGCGGCGCAGTTCCATCTTTTTCAGCTCCTCGTCAGCCATGTCGCGCTGGCCGCGCAATTCCACCAGCTGCTCCATTGCGGCGCGGCGGAAATCCTCGATGAAGGCCTGGCGGTCGGCTCGGAGCTTGGCATAGGCGTGGGCGGCCTCGTCGGCCCGCCCGCGGACAGCGGTCAGGTCGGACTCGACGTCGAGGCGGGCGTCACGCGAGCCCAGCAGCGTGATCAGCGAGCCGCTCTGCTTGTCATAGAGCCGCTCCCGCGCTGCCTCGATCTGCGAGAGCCCATCGCGCCTGTCGTTGAGCACGGCCTCCTGGTTCCTGCTTGCCGCAAGAGCGGCCGACTGGCCGGCGATCTGCTGCTCGAAATTCTGCAGCTGCGCCATGTAGAAGGCCTGTCGCTGGCCGAAGAGCTGCGCCTGCAGCACCTGGTCGGGCGTATCTCCCGCCATCTTCGTGTAGTCGTCGCCGGCAAGCTCGGCCTCGATGCGCCTCACCTGGGCGTCGAGGGCGGAGAACTTCGCCTGCTGCTGGTCGACATCGGCCTGGCTGAACGTGGCGTCGAGGGTCGCGAGCGTCTGCCCGGCATGCACCACTTCCCCGGCCTTCACCTCGATCGTGCGGATGATCGAGGTTTCGAGCGGCTGGACGACGATGGTCGGTTGGGTGGTGACGAGCTTGCCGGGCGCAATCACCACCTCATCGATCGACGAGACCGAGGCCCAGATGATCGCCGAAACAATCAGCGCCGTCACGCAGTAGAGCGTCATCCGTGCAATGCGCGGCGGCGCGCGCTCCTCGAGCTCGACGGCGTCGGACTGGAATTCGGCAATTGCCGGCGGCAACGGCGGGCGGGCGACAAGCTCCCTGCCCTTCCCCGAGGGCCCCTTGTCTGAAGGGCCTTTGCCTGACGGAACAGGCAGGTTTTCGCTGGGTTTTCTGGTATGCGGGTTCATGCGACCTGCCTCATCTGCTGGGACCACAGGTGACGATAGGTCATGCAGCGCGATACAAGCTGATCGTGCCGGCCGATATCGGCGACCTTGCCACGCTCGATGACGAGAATGGCATCGGCATCGACGAGCGTCGAAAGTCGGTGCGAGACGATGATGACGGTGCGGCCGGCAGCGATGCGGCTCAGATTCTCGCGGATGATCGCCTCGCTGTCAGGGTCGAGCGCACTCGTCGCCTCGTCGAAGATCAACAGCTTCGGATCGGTGATCAGCGCGCGGGCAATGGCAAGCCGCTGCCTCTGGCCGCCTGACAGGTTGGAGGCGTTTTCCTCCAGCATCGTGTCAAAGCCGCGCGGCAGGCGCTCGATGAACTCCTCGGCGCCGGCAATGCGGGCGACTTCCATGATTTCCTCGATGCTGGCATCGGGCTTGGCGGCGGCAATATTCTCGCGCACCGAGCCGCGAAACAGGAAACTGTCCTGCAGCACGACGCCGATGCTCGTTCTCAGATGCACGAGGTCGATCTCGCGGCTGTCATAGCCATCCATGCGCACGAGGCCTTCCTGGCTCTGATAGAGTCCCTGGATGAGCCTTGTGATCGTCGTCTTGCCCGAGCCACTCTTACCGACCACGCCGAAGAGGCAGCCCGCCGGAATGGCGAAGGAGACATTGTCGAGCGCCGGCGCGCTATCCGGGCCGTAACGGAAGCTGACCCTGTCGAATTCGATGCGGCCCTGCAGATGCGGCCGAACACCTCGCCCGCGGCCCGCCTGCTCCGGCCGCTGGTTCATGATCTCGCCGAGCATGCGCACGGAGAGCGCGACTTCCTGATATTCGTGCACCATGGTGACGATCTGCACCAGTGGTCCCGAGACCCGGCCGGCGAGCATGTTGAAGGCGACCAGCGCGCCGATCGTCATCGCGCCGCTGAAGACATCGAGCGCGCCGAGGCCGATGATCGCGACGCTCATCAGCTTCTCCAGCAGTCCGGTCATCGCCTGGGCGATGGTCGAGATCTTGTCGACGCGGAAACGCACGGAGATCGCCTGCGCCGAATAATCGTCCCACACCTTGCGCTGGCGCGGCTCCAACGCCAGCGATTTGACGGTGCGCATGCCGTGCACGGTTTCCACCAGCAATGCCTGCCGGTCGCCTTCGGCTTGGTAGAGCGCCTGCAACCGGCGCTGGAACGGCCCGACGAGCATCATCACCACGAGCCCGACAAGGGCGGCGAAACCGAGCACGACAAGCGTCAGTTTGACGCTGTAGAGAAGCAGGATCGGCACGAAGACCAGCAGCGAAACGCCGTCTAAGAGCGTGAGAAACAGCCGGCCGGTCAGGAATTCGCGGATGCGCCCGGTCTGCTGCATGTGCTTGACGAGAACGCCGGCCGAGGCCTGTTCGAAGAGCGCGATCGGCAGGTTGAGCAGATGGCCGAAGGTGCGAGTCGCGACGCGAATATCGATCCTGTTTGTCGCATAAAGCAGCAGATAGCGGCGCAGGAAGGTGAACGTCGCGTCGAAGACGAGCGCGATCGCAATGCCCGCCGTCAAAACCGTCAGCGTCGCATAGCTCTGATGCACCAGCACCTTGTCGATGACGAGCTGAAAGAAGATCGGCGTCGTCAGGCCCAGCCCGTAGAGCACGAAGGCGGCGAGCGCGACGTCGCGGAAGAAGCTGCGCTGCTTGATGATCTCGGGGACAAACCAGCGGAAGCCGAAGGGCCGGTCCTCATCGGACATGCGATAGTTGCGCTTCAGCAGGATCACCGATCCGAGCCAGGCCTTTGCGAACTGCTCTTCGCTGAGCATCATCACCTCGGCGCGTGATGCCAGCGGGTCGAGAACGCGGATTCTCTCATCCTCCCCGCTCCCGACAGCGCCGGCGATGACCACCCAGTTGCCGTTCGTCAGCTCGGCGAGCACCGGGAAGGCCTCGCCGAGTTGGAACAGGGATCGCCAGTCGAGCGTCAGATGCCTTGCCCTGAGGCCGGCATCCTTGGCCATACGCAGCAGCTGCCGCATGGCAACGGGATCGTTGCCGACGGCATAATCGTGCTGCAGTCGTTCAGGAGCAAGATCGACGCCGTGATGACGCGCGACGAGCGCAAGACAGTGCAGGTTGGTATGCAGAAAACCACTCATGGCCCACCCGAAACAATACGAGACCGAGGCTTCGATTTGAAAAGTTAGAGCGTCTTTGTGCGTCCGAATGGACGCACGGCGCTCTAGACCTGTTTTATCAGTTGAAGTTCGGCGAGGCGTTCGAAGCGCCGGCCTGCACCGTCTGGATATCGGCAGCCGCCGCAGCTGGCATATCGCCGATGCGACGGACCGCACCCGCCTCGACCAACCCGCCAAGCGCCTTCTGCATGAGATCGACCGCATTGGCGAAGGCATCGATCGGCATGATGATGCGCTGGCGGAAGACCGGCTTCGGATTGTTGTTGGCGTCACGATCGGTGGCCGAGAGCGACATCAGGTCGATGCGCACGATCGTTCCCGTGATTGTGATCTCGCCGATGCCATCTGCATAAAGTTCGTTGCTCATTGTTCTCTCCTCTGGTTGATAATCAAAACCTGTTCACCTTTGAGTCGACACATCGGACTATCCGAAAACCGCTTCACACTTTTCGGTCCGATGCGTGAGTATCGTGCCGCCATGCCGGAAACGGATCGCGAAGGCCGATGGCGGTCTGCGGATCGAAACCCGTCTCCTCCCCGGCCAGGCAATCGTCGAGCGCAGCACGGATCGCCGCCTCGTCGAAGCCGGAGCCGATGAAGACCAGCTCCTGACGACGGTCGCCCCAGACGTCATCCCAATGCCGGTCAAGCAACTGGCGGAATTGCGGATGGCGCGGCCAGTGCGCCCGCGGCACCGAGGCCCACCAGAACCCCCTGTTCTCGATGCGGCATTGCGTGCCGGCAATCGACAACAGGCCGATCTCGTCCGGCCGGGTCGCCAGCCAGAAATGCCCTTTCGCCCTGATGATGCCGGGTAATGGCTGCTCGATCACGCGGCTCAGCCGTGCGGGATCGAAAGGCCGGCGGCTGCGATAGACGAAGCTCGCAATGCCGTATTCCTCGGTCTCCGGCACGTGGTCGCCCCAGCCGTAAAGCTCCTTGTGCCAGAACGGATGGCGGGCGGCCTTCGCCTCGCTGAAGAGCCCGGTATCCATGATCGCGCCAAGCGGCACCTGACCGAAGGCCGCCTCGATGATGCGGGCATCCGGATTGAGCGCCGCGACGACCCGGCGAACCTCCGACAGCATTGCGGGCGGCACATCGCCTGCCTTATTGATGATGACGACGTCGGAAAATTCGATCTGCTCGACGAGGAGTTCGACGAGCTTGCGCTCATCGTCCCCGTCACGCCTTTCGCCGCGATCGGCAAGGAACTCGGCACTCTGGTAATCGGCGAGAAGATTGACCGCATCGACGACGGAAACCATGGTGTCGAGCCGCGCGACATCGCAGAGTGCTGCCCCGCTCTCGTCGCGGAAGGAGAAGGTGGCTGCGACCGGCAGCGGCTCGGCAATGCCGGTGCCCTCGATCAGCAGATAGTCGAAGCGGCCGGCGCTAGCGAGCCGGCGGACCTCGCTCAGGAGATCGTCGCGCAGAGTGCAACAGATGCATCCATTGGTGAGCTCTACCAGCGTCTCGTCCGTGCGCAAGAGGTCTGCACCCCCCTCGCGCACGAGATCCGCATCGATGTTGACCTCGCTCATATCGTTGACGATGACAGCAACCCGGCGACCCTCACGATTGCTCAGGACATGATTGAGGACAGTCGTCTTGCCGGCGCCGAGAAACCCGGCGAGAACCGTTACCGGCAATCTGTTGTCTGCACCCATCATCGATC
Source organism: Rhizobium leguminosarum (assembly GCF_001679785.1). Classification (NCBI taxonomy): domain Bacteria; kingdom Pseudomonadati; phylum Pseudomonadota; class Alphaproteobacteria; order Hyphomicrobiales; family Rhizobiaceae; genus Rhizobium; species Rhizobium leguminosarum. The sequence continues at coordinate 104,164 of NZ_CP016293.1, read as the reverse complement.
TCATTACCCTTTACAGATGCTTGGCCTTACATGCTCGCGGGCTTTACGCCGCGAGCTGCGGTCTGAATGCTACGTCCACATAGTAGTTTGTGCTGTTATAGCTGGCGCTGGGGAACAGCCCGCTCGAGCCATAGGCATAGACGCCGTTGCTGCCGCTGAGCGCCCTGAGGTCGCCATTCGTCACATCGGCGCTGAAGTAGTTGCCGGTCGCCGAATAATTGCCGTTGGTGCTGTAGGAAACGACGTAGGTCGTGTCCGCGGCGACCTCCACCTGCTGGGTGAGTGTCGCGGTCTGCCAGCCGCTTGCCGTTTCGTTGCTGAAGGCGACGCTGCCGAGCAGCGTGCCCGAGGCAGTCCAGAGATAGCCGTTGTGCGGGCCTGTATTGTCGGTGCCCTTGTGGAAGCGGATGCCGGTGATCCAGCCTGCAGTATCGGCCTGGAACTTCATGCCGAGATTGACCTGCTGATTGTCGTTGGTGGAGACGATTGCAGGCATCGCATTGGCGGCAAAGAGGTTCTGCTCCGGGCCTGCAGCCGGGTTGTTGATGGTGAGCGCAACCTGGGCCGTGGCCGTGCCGCCCTTGCCGTCTGATATCGCGTAGCTGAAGCTCGCCGGTCCCGAATAGCCTGCGGTCGGCGTGAAGGTCACCGTCTGGGCCTGGGCATTGTAGGCGACCGAGCCGTTGACGGCGCCGCTGACACCGGTGATCGTGAGTGGATCGCCATCGGCATCGCTGTCGTTTGAAAGCAGCGCCGAGGCCTGGATGGTGATCGGCGTGCCCGTATTGGTCGAGTAGCCGCTGTCATTGGCTGCGACCGGAACCGCATTCTGAGCGCCCTGCTGATAGAGCACGTCCACCCAGTAATTGCTGGCATTGTAGGAGGCGGTCGGGAACAGGCTGACCGTGCCATAGGCATAGACGCCGTTGCCGCCGCTGACCGAACTTGCCGGCGCCGTCAGCGCGCCGCTCGTATAGTCTGTCGTGAAGTAATTCGCGGTTGCCGAATAGAAGCCGTTGGAATGGTAGCTCGCCACATAGGTAACGCCGGCCGTGACATTGATCGGCTGCGTGAACGAAACCGTCTGCCAGCCGCTTGCCGTCTCGTTGATGAAGGTTGCCTGGCCAAGGAGCTGGCCGTTCGTGGTCCAGAGCGAGCCGACATGCGTGCCGGTATCCTGAGCGCTCTTGTAATAGGTGAGCCCCGTGATCTGGCCGTTGGCGGAAGCGATGAACTTGACGCCAAGTTCGACCGAGTTGGCATCATTGGCGGCGGTAACCCCCGACGTGTCGGCGCTGGTAAACAGGCTCGAGGTCGTGCCGCCGCCGGGCTGCGAATTGACCGTGAGGCTGACGGTGGCCGAAGCCGTGCCGCCTTGCCCGTCCGAGATCGAATAGGAAAAGCTTGCGACGCCGGTATAGCCTGAGTTCGGCGTGAAGATCACCGTGTTGGTCTGGCTGTTATACGTCACCGTTCCGTTGACCGCGCCATTTGCGCCGGTAATGCTCAGCGGGTCGCCATCGCCATCGCTGTCATTGGCAAGCAGGTTGGCAGCGGCAATCGACAGGGCTGTGTTGGCATAGGTCGTGTAGCCGTTGTCGTTGGCGGCAACCGGCACCGTATTGCCCGTCGACTGGTTGAAGACGACATCGACCCAGTAATTCGACGACTGGTAGCTCTGGGTCGGGAAGGTCGAGCCCGATCCGACCGCATAGACGCCGTTCGTGCCGGCCAGCGCCGTCAGCGAGCCGTTGGTATGAGCCGTGTTGAAATAGCCTGCGGTCGCCACATAGCTGCCGGTCGTGTGGTAGGAGGCGACATAGGTCGCACCCGCCGTGATCTGCAGCGGCGTGGAGAAGGTTGCCGTCTGCCACCCGGAGAGCGACTCGTTGGTGAAGGTGACCGTGGCGACGAGCGTGCCGTCGGCCCTCCAGATGGAGCCGGTATGCACGCTGGTATCGCCGGCAGCCTTGTAATAGCGGATGCCCGAGATCGTGCCGTTTGAGGAAGCGACGAACTTCATGCCGAGTTCCATCGCCGTATTGTCGTTGAAGCTGCCGCCGGTCGGCCCCTCGCTTCCCGTAAACAGCGTCTCGCCGGCCGGAGCGGCCTGAACGGTGAGGCTGACATTGCCCTGATCCGTACCGCCGCGCCCGTCCGACAGCGTGTAGGCGAAGCTTGCCGGGCCTGAATAGTTATTAGCCGGCGTGAAGGTGATGGTTCCGGTCTGCGTGTTGAGAGCAACCGTGCCGTTGAGGGCATTGCCAACGGCGGTGATGGTCAGCGCATCGCCATTGGCATCGACATCATTTGCGACGAGTGCGGCAATCGAGATAACAAGCGTTCCGTTGTGGCCGATGATCAGCCCGCTGTCGTCGGTGGCGACCGGCTGGCTGTTCGGGCCGGCGTCGAAGACCACATCCACCCAATAGTTCGAGCCGCCGGGGCTCTGACCGGGGAACGTGCTGGTGCCGCTATAGGCAAAGACGCCGCCGCCATCGACGGCCTTCAGCGCGCCGCTGGCATAGGGCTCGCTGAAATAGTTCTCGGTGACGGAGAAGAATCCATTGCTGTGATAGGAGGCCACATAGGTCGTACCGGCGGCGATCTGGATCGGCGAGGAGAACATCACCGTCTGCCAGCCGGAGAGCGATTCACCCACCGACACGCCGGTTGCAAGCAGGGTTCCGTTGCCGGACCAGAGGCTGACGACGTGGTCGCCGGTATTGTAGAAGCCCTTGTAGAAGCGGATGCCCTGCACGGAGCCTGCCGTCGTCGCCTGGAAGCGCAGGCCGAGCTCGACCGGATCGCGATCGATCGCCGTTTCGACCGCGGGCTTTTCCGCCAGCGTCCACAGGCCCTGTGTGCCCGGCAGGGTAACAGTGACCTGTTTGCCGGCCGATGGTGCCTCCAGATTGACGCTGTCGTCGACGGCGCGCGACAGGATCGTATAGGTGCCGCTTGCCTGGACGACCCAGTTATAGCTCCAGCTTTCGCGGCCGGTGGCCTTGAACCAGTGCTGGCCACCGTCGGTGGAAACCTCCACACCGGCAATGATGCCGCCGCCGAAATCCTGCGCCGTGCCGGTGATGGTGACGCGCTGCCCCTCAACGAAGCTGGCGCCAATGATCGGCGACGAGATCGACGAGGTCGGCTTCAACGCGTCGGTCGATTGGGTCGCGAGGATCAGGCTCGCATCGAGCGTGGTCGGCTGGATGCCCATGTCCGCGAACATGTTGACCATCGCCTGCTGCACGTTGGGATCGGTCGGCGTCTGCGCTCCCTGGTGGTTGGCATTCAGGCCCCAGGACCAGAAGACGGTGCCGGCACCGAAGACGAGCGCGCCGCTTTCGGCCCGGTACATGGTGAGGCTGTGGGTCGCCACCGCATCGCCGACCGTCGTGCCGTAGTCGCGCAGATAGGTGCTGACCGCGATCGAGGAGAGCGACAGGTTGATGAGGCCATCCGGCCGGAAGCCGTTTTCGACGTCGGAATCCCACTCGTAACCGAGCAGGTTCTGCACCAGATTATAGGTCTCGCCCTCCTCAAGCTCGGCGACATCGGTGTTGCGCCAGAAGCGCAGGTTCGAATAGTCGTAGGGGATGGTGATCGTATCGGAACGGTAGCTGTCCACCTGGAACATCGTGCCGGTTAGCGAATTCTCCGGCTCCTGTCCCGGATCGGCATAGCGCGGATCGCGCCAGGTGCCGGTGCCGGTAGCGCTCGGATCAGTGCTCGTGCCCCAGGTCTCCTTGTAACAGACCATGGTGCGATAGGCCTGGCCGCTGCCGTCGATGCTGCTTTCCCAGCGCACCTTCCAGTAGCACTCGTTGCCGCTCCAGAAGGCGAGGTTCACACCCGCATCGCGGGCCGCCTCGACATTGGCGCGCTGCTCGGCCGACCAGTATTCGTCATGACCGACAGAGAGATAGGCATCATGGTTCAGCAGCAGGCTGCCGCTACGCGTCGCATCGACGCCGGAGATATAGGAAACATCGTAGCCGTTCTGCTCCAGCCACTGGATCGCCGAAGACTCGACGCCGAAGACGAAATCATGCGGGCCGCCGATCGGGCTGGTATTGGTGATGATCGGGCGGTTGTAGCTGACGGCCGAGGCACGGCCGATCGCGGTCAGCCCGCAGCTGCAGTTCGGCGGCAGGTAGCCGATCATGTCGGCCGGATCGACCGGGACTTCGCCATAATAGAGGCTGGCGCCGCCCCAGGCATTATAGGCCTGCCAGGTGGTATCGGATGTCTGGAAGACGATATCGCTGGTGGAGGCGTCGTCGCGCACGACGAAGGGGATGATGCTTGCATCCTCGGTGCCATCCTCGCGCACCAGCTTGGCGAAATAGACGCCCGAGACGGCATCGTCGGGAATCTGCCAGCTCGCCGATACCGACCAGTTGCCGCAATCGATGAGGCCGAGCGACATGTCGACGATCGGGTGCGGCTGGATCTGCGCCGATGTCAGCGATTGCTCGATCGAGTCGACCTTGCGCGCGCCGGCCCCGCCGTAATAGCCAATGCGGTAAATATCGATGCGGTAGTGGGTTGAATCGGTGGCGATCTTGAAATCGACCGTCTGGCCAATATTCGTGCTGATTTCGGTGGCGAAGCCCTGGATGGTGCCGCCGCCATCGCCCTCCAGACCCCACTCGCTGATCGGGTTGCCCTGCTTCAGGTTTTCGAGCGCGATCTTGTTGGGTGTCGCCGCAGCCGAAACCGCCGCCATCGGCGCCACCGGTGCCGCCAGTGCCCCCAGTGCCGTCGGGGCCGCGGTCGTCTCAGCAGAAACGTCCTGGCTCGGCTCCAGAGAGATAGATGCTATCGAGGCCTGAAGGCGCAACGAAGTCGTGCCGAGACTGCTGGAAGAGCTGACCGGCGGCGCCGTCTTGGTGCTTCCAGTGTCGGCATCGGTGGTAACACCGGTAAGCGCGGGAGCGGCAGGCAGTGTCGCAGCCTCCTCGGACGGATCCGGGGCAAGGACGGTGCGTTGCGATGTCGAGGAAGGCGTCTGGAACACCGTCGCAGCCGACGCCGTCTTGGTAAAACCGTCTTGCGCGCCGCTATCTCTCGCACGCGCCGGCATCGCCGTTGACGATGCGGGGGATTGCATGTCGCCTGATGATATCAGGGAAGATGTGACCGTGCCGGAGAAGGAGGATTGGACGGTTGCGCTGCCCTGATTGGCAAAACCGTAGGGACCCTGAGTGCTTGAAGACACCACGGTCGCAGTTCCAAGCAGTGCGGTCCAGACGGAGGGTGGGTGACAGACGCTCGGCGTGCCGCCGGCAGTACTTAGATATTCGCGATTCCTCACATGAAATCTGAGCAAGAGTGGCGTCCCCGTTTCCCGTCGACCGACATTGGAAGGCTTCATCCTGCCAGCTTTCGTATGGGAATGTACGACAGCAATCTGGGGTATGTGGGTGATACTCCGTACTCCGATATGATGACCCTCACCGCATACCCGACCGACAAGGCCGCAAAGCTGCCTCCGGCTACTGCTCAGCGGCCGACTCTGGGTGAAGAGGAATTCTAGCCTGAATATCTCAAAGTAAGGGGTGCATCGGCCCCAAGAATCTGAGAAACTGCTTTTGCAACAAAGAGTTATCAGATTGAAAGACGGGGTCCGATGCAGACACAGTGTATCCGCGCGCAGCTTGAATTTGAAGGCTTCGACGGCCACAAAGTTGTGGCAGATTTCGACGGCGGAGCGATCACCTCAGATGCCGGCGCCTTGCTCCTTCGCCATGTCGACAGAGCCATCGGCCTGTTCGACCGGGTGGCGGCGTGCTTTGTCGATGGTCGCGATCCGGCTTGCACGGTCCACAGCGTGCGCACGCTGGTTGGCCAGCGCATCGCCGCGATCGCCTTGGGATACGAGGACGTCGATGACCATGACACGCTGCGCCACGATCCCGTTCTTGGGCTTTTGTCGCAGAGCCTGACGCCGAAGCGGCAAGACTGTGCGGTCCTTGCCGGCAAGTCGACGCTGAACCGACTGGAGCATGGGCGCCTCGGGGCGCCGACGCGCTATCACAAGATCGGTTACGACAGGCAAGCGCTGGAAGCCCTGTTTGTCGACCTGTTCCTGGAGGCCCACGACAGGCCGCCTGAGGAAATCGTGCTCGATCTCGATGCCACCGACGATCCGCTGCACGGCCACCAGGAGGGGACATTCTTCCATGGCTATTATGGCTGCCATTGCTATTTGCCACTCTACATCTTCTGTGGCCGCCACCTGCTTTCGGCCAAGCTGCGGCGTTCGAACATTGACGCCAGCGCAGGATCGGTAGCCGAACTCGATCGCATCATCGGGCAGATCCGCCAAAGCTGGCCGAACGTGCGCATCGTCCTGCGTGCCGATTCCGGCTTTGCTCGCGACGAACTGATGGACTGGTGCGAGAGCAATCAGATCGATTATGTCTTTGGCCTGGCGCGCAACTCGCGGCTGGAAGGGCAGATCGCCTCGGCCTTGGAGGAAGCGCGCCTGTCATCCAAGGCAAGCGGCCTGGCAGCCCGCGTCTTTGTCGACTTCATGTGGTCGACGAAAGACAGTTGGACACGCCGCAGGCGGGTCGTCGGAAAGGCCGAATGGACCCTGCTGGGCGCCAATCCGCGCTTCATCGTGACCTCCCTCAAACCGGCGTGCTGGGCGCCACAGGCGCTTTACGAGGATCTCTACTGCGCTCGCGGCGATATGGAAAACCGGATTAAGGAATGCCAGCTCGACCTCTACGCCGACCGCACCAGTGCCCATACCATGCGCGCCAATCAACTGCGGCTCTGGTTCGCCTCGTTTGCCTATGTCCTGATCTGCGCCCTGCGCCGCCTCGGCCTTGTCCATACCCGGCTCGCCGAGGCCACCTGCGGCACCATCAGGCTGAAGCTTTTGAAAATCGGCGCGCAGGTTCGCGTCTCGGTGCGCCGCATCAAAGTGGCGATGACGTCGGCTTGCCCCTATGCCGACGAATTCATCCGGGCACACGCCCGAATATGCGCCGCGGCCCGATGATGCCGCAGGATCGAAACCCCGACCGCCAACAACACAGGATACATCGCACAAACTCCAATCGCCGCACGCCGCGGCGCCCCTGCGCTCGCCTTCAATGCCACGCCCTAAAACCGCAGCCGACTAGCTTCAACTATAGAGCCAAAACTGCCAGGCGGTGAGAAAAGCGGGCGCCCGAATCTCTCAAAGTAAGGGGTGCATCGGGCCTGCGAATCTGAGAAACTGCTTTTACGACAAAGGCTTACCAGATTCGTTACGGAGGCCCGATGCAAACACACTGTATCTCCGCGCAGTTCGGATTTAAAGGCTTCGACGGCCACAAAGTTATCGCTGGTTTTGACGGCGGCGCGATCACCTCGGATGCCGGTGCGCTGCTGCTTCGCCACGTCGATGGGGCCATCGGGCTATTCGACCGGGTGGCCGGCTGCTTCATTGATGGCCGCGATCGCAAGTGCACGGTCCACAGCATGCGCACGCTGGTCGGGCAGCGCATTGCAGCGATCGCGCTGGGCTATGAGGATGTCGACGATCACGACACGCTGCGCCACGACCCGGTACTTGCGCTGCTGTCGGAGCGGCTGACGCCGAAGCGACAAGACTGTGCGGTGCTTGCCGGCAAATCCACGTTGAACCGGCTGGAGCACGGCCGCCCCGGCGCGCCGACGCGCTATCATAAGATCGCCTATGACGCAGGGGCGCTGGAAGCGCTATTCGTGGAGCTGTTCGTGGACGCACACGACAGGCCGCCGGAGGAGATCGTGCTCGATCTCGACGCCACCGACGATCCGCTGCACGGCCATCAGGAAGGGCGGTTCTTCCACGGCTATTATGACGGCTATTGCTATTTGCCGCTCTACATCTTTTGCGGCCGGCATCTGCTTTCGGCCAAGCTGCGACGCTCCAATATCGACGCCAGCGCCGGCGCGGTCGAGGAGGTCGGGCGGATCGTCAAGCAGATCCGCGCGCGCTGGCCCAACGTCCGCATCATCCTGCGGGCCGATTCCGGCTTTGCCCGCGACGAACTGATGGACTGGTGCGAGGCAAACGGCGTCGACTATGTCTTTGGCCTTGCCCGCAACAAGCGGTTGGAAGAGAAGATCGCCGAGGCCCTGGAGGAAGCGAGCCTTGCGGCCAAGGCAAGCGGCCGGCCAGGCTGCCCGCGTCTTCCGCGACTTCCTGTGGTCGACGAAGGGCAGCTGGTCATGCCGGCGGCGGGTGGTGGCCAAGGCCGAATGGACGATGGCGGGGGCCAATCCGCGCTTCATCGTCACCTCGCTGGAACCGGAATACTGGGCGGCACAACCGCTTTACGAGGAGCTTTACTGCGCCCGTGGCGATATGGAGAACCGCATCAAGGAATGCCAGCTCGATCTCTATGCCGACCGCACCAGCGCCCACACCATGCGCGCCAATCAGTTGCGGCTCTGGTTTGCATCCTTGGCCTATGTGCTGATCTGTGCGCTACGCCGCCTCGGCCTCACCGGTAGCCGCCTTGCCGATGCCACCTGCGGCACGATCCGATTGAAGCTCTTGAAGATCGGCGCCCAGGTCCGCATCTCCGTCCGCCGCATCAAGGTGGCGATGGCTTCGGCCTGCCCATATGCCGAGGAATTTGCCCTGGCTCACGCCCGAATATGCGCCGCGGCCCGATGATGCCGCCGGACCCGAGCCCTTCCCGCCAACGACAGAGGATACATCGCCGGACCAGACAAAACGCCCAACATCGCGGCGACGACCGCCCGCGTCTTCGGCGGGGAGCCCAGCCCCGACCGCCGCCAACAGCCCAACGTCAACCAACGCCACAGGCGCTGGTAGAGTCGAGGACAGGCGCGGTGACATGAGTCCCGTTTCCTGTCCCCGCTCGTCAAACCGGACGTGCCGATTTCCGGCATCCGGCTTTCCGACTGGCTTCACCGCATAGCTCTCGGAGGTGGCCCGATGTGGACGCGTCGAAGGCGCAGCACACCGCCCTCTCCAAAGACATAGTCATCGGAGAAACGGTGCGACCCGCGCCCTGCCACCTTGTGCCGCCGCGTGAGGAAGTTTCGCACACGCTCGTAAACATGGTTGTCGACCGCCCGATATGCCGGAAGGCGGGAGCCATAACCGAAGTAGGTCGACCAGCCGCGCAAAAGGCGGTTGAGCCGGTTCCGCACGTCGGGCCATGTCCCCATCTCACCGGGCACGAGCAAATCGCTCACCTTTTTCTTGAGCCGCTGGACACTTTTCCGAGATGGGCTTGCGCCCAGATACCAATGACCATCCTTGCGAAAATGCTCGGGGCCAAAGCTATAGCCAAGGAAGTCGAAATGCTCCTGTCGTGCATTCCTCACCGAGGTTTTCGCCTCATTGAGGGTGAGCCCGAGCTTCGCCATAACCAGCCGCGTCCACGACAGAGCCTCTTCCGCATAACCACGGCTGAGGATGACGAAGTCGTCGGCGTAGGAAACGACGTGGGCTTGGAACGCTTCTCCCCGTGCGGTCTGCCGCCAATGCTTCAGGAAACGGTTCATGTAGATGTTGGCCAGCATCGGACTCGCGACACCGCCCTGAGGCGTTCCGCTCGTTGCGTTGCGACCACCACTCATGCGCCGCTTGCCGTCGCCATCCCGTTCTTCAACAGGCGCTTTCAGCCACATCTTGATAAGATGCAGCACATGCCTGTCGACGACCCTGCGGGCCACGGATCGTAGAAGGTCCGCGTGCGGAATCGAGTCGAAATATCCCGACAAATCAGCGTCGACCACATCGGTGTAACCCCGGCATATTAGCCGGTGCACCTCCTTGACCGCCTGACCACCACCCCGATTGGGGCGATAGCCATAGGCGCTATCCTCGAAATCCGCCTCGAAGATCGGTTCAAGCACCAGCTTGGCGGCAGTCTGGACGACACGATCCCGAATAGTCGGAATACCGAGCGGCCTTTCTCCACCTCCAGGCTTTGGTAGCATGACCCGTCGTACCAGTTGGGGCCGATACGTTTTCGAAACGAGTTCCTCGCGCAGTCCCGCCAGCCACTCCTGCGCTCCCGCCGCCTCGATCCGCGCGAACGTCACGCCGTCGACGCCCGGCGAACCAGCATTGGAGCGGGCTAGCCGATAGGCATGGTACAGAATGTCGTCGCGACAGATCTTGTCGTAGAGAGCGTAAAAGCGGAAGGCAGGCTCCGCCTTCGCTTTACGATACAGCTTCCTCTGAAGAGTCCGGATCTTATCAGGCGTTTGCAGGCTCATCGCCAATCACCTCCACCTCATCATCGTCAAAAGCACACCAGAAGTCAGGGGCCTTCCCTCCACCGGCATTACCCGGCCTCAGCAGTAGTATGACCCTGTCCGACTCCCGCTCCAGACCGGCGTGCCAAGCACGCCGTTGAGGCCGCTACCCTCGCCCGGGACGGGTCTCCCCCGATTACCCGCACCACCTTTCCAGCGTGCCGTGCCCACTACCCCGGCGAATCGAGCGGGTGCGCTCGTCGATTTCTTCCCCGCTCGTGCTGCCTTCCCCTAATCTCAGGAGGGTCGGCATCCGCATCTTCACTTTCGAGGCCTGCTCAGGCTTCACACTCGTTACGGCCCACTGGATTGCTCAACCGCCCAAGGCGGCCTTTGTCACGAGGCTTCGGCCCGGCCGGTTACCCTGCCAAGCCGCTCGTCAGCTACCAGACCTATCGACAATTATCTGGGTGGAACCTTCCTCCACTGGTGTTACGCGCCGTCGGGGCGCACTGAGAGATGCGGGCTAGTACCACGCCACAGAGATTATGACGGTTTGTCTTATCGTAGAATTGGCAGGGCTTCTGGTGGGATGAGAAGTTGGATGCTGCGTGCGGCGCCTGGCACGCGAGATATAAAACCCGCCTTCTCGAGGGTCAGCACCATCTGGTGAACAGACGGAGCCGTAACGCCGAAGTGGCGACGCATGTCGGCTTCGGCCGGAGGCTGTTTGAAGATGCGGCTGTAGGCGTAGATGAAGGCCAGGTACTGGCCTTGGATCTGCGTAAGGCCCCGTCTTGCCGTTGCGGCTTGCGGGTCAAGTGAGGGACTCATTTTGGGATTCATCTGCGTCTCCACGCTGAAGGAGGTGTCGATGAATATAAAGTTTCACATAGAGCTTAGCCAATCGGAACGTGACCAACTGGCCGCTTTGTTGAGCGGGGGGTGCCACAGGTCGCGCAAGATCAAGCGCGCCCAGATCCTGGTCGCAGCGAACGAAGGCTTCAGCGACGAGGTGATCGCGGCAACCTTGAACGTCAGCGGATCGACGATTTACCGGACCAAACGCCGGTTTGTGGAAGCCAATCTGGAAGGGGCGCTCAGCGAAGAACCGCGCCCGGGTGTTGAGCGCAAGCTATCGAGCAAGGAGGAGGCGCTGTTGGTAGCGACCGCCTGCTCAAAGCCGCCGCCCGGGCGAGCCCGCTGGACCCTGGAGCTTCTGGCAGATGAGATGGTCCGGCTCACCGATCATGACCAGTTGTCCTCGGAGACCGTGCGTCGCCGGCTGGCTGAGAACCATCTCAAGCCTTGGCGCAAAGACATGTGGTGCATCCCAAAGATCGATGGGGAATACGTCGCGCGCATGGAGGATGTTCTCGACCTCTACGCAGAAACGCCTGATCCACAAAGGCCCGTGGTCTGCTTCGACGAGAGCCCGACCCAACTCATCGGCGAAGTGCGCGAGCCCATTGCGGCCAAGCCTGGCCAGCTTGAACGCTACGATTGCGAGTATCGCCGAAACGGCACGGTCAATCTGTTTGTCTTCATGGACGCCCACCGGCCCTGGCGCAGGGTGAAGGTCACCGATCGGCGAACCAACCAAGACTTCGCCGAGTGCATGCGCGAACTGGTCGACGTCGATTATCCCGACGCGCCGATCATCCGCGTGGTGATGGACAACCTCTCCACTCATTCCGCCGGGGCGCTTTACGACGCATTTCCCGCCCCGCAAGCTCGAAGGGTGCTGAAGCGACTGGAGTTCCACCACACGCCCAAGCACGCCAGTTGGCTCAACATGGTCGAGATCGAGATCGGTGTCCTGCGTAGCCAATGCCTCGACCGTCGTATCGACAACAAAGACACCATAATCGCCGAAGTCGCAGCCTGGGAGCAGCAACGCAACGCCCACGGCGCAAAGATCCAATGGATGTTCACAACCGAAAATGCCCGCAAAAAGCTCCGTAAAGCTTACCCCGTCAAAGAGTCATAATCTCTGTGGCGTGGTACTAGTTCGGTATTGTCTCGCCGGTCCGGCCGGTCGAGCCGGTACTTGCGTATTTCGGAAGAACGGGACAGTCGTTTCACTAAATCGCGGACAGTGGTTTCACTAATTCCGGGACAGCATGGTGTGGTCGATTTTCGCCTGCCTGGTTGAAGTCATGAGCGATTGATTTCGCCGTTTTCAGCGCCGGTCAAGTGGGATGGTGTTTTTTGCCGTCGCATGCTGTCGCCTTCAAGGGCAATGCGGTGCGCATTGTGGATGATCCGATCGAGGATTGCGTCTGCGATGGTCGGTTCTCCGATCATGTCATGCCACTGGGCGACAGGAAGCTGCGCGGTGATGAGCGTTGATTTCCGGCGATAGCGTTCCTCGAAGATTTCCAGCAGGTCGAGGCGTTGTTGATCTGTGAGCGTGTGCGTTCCCCAGTCGTCGAGGATCAGCAACTGGACGCGGGCGAGTTTGTCGACCAGGCGTGGAAAGCGGCCGTCAAGCCTGGCAAGGCCCAGATCTTCGAACAGACGCGGCATACGCAGGTAGAGGATGGAATGATCGAGCCGGGCAGCCTGACGGCCGAAGGCGCAGGCGAGCCAGGTTTTTCCCGTGCCGGTCTGGCCGGTGATGATCATATTCTCATGTGCCTTCAACCACGCCCCTTGCGCAAGCGACAGAGTGTTGCGGCGGTCGAGACCACGATGAGCGGCAAAGTCGATGTTCTCGATGCAGGCGTCGGGAAAGCGGAGCTTTGAAGCTGCAAGCCGGTTGGTCAGGCGCTTGTCGGATCGCAGAGCCGTTTCCCGATCGAGCATCAGGCCGAGCCACTCGTCGCGGCTGAGATCGCTGCTGTTGTTCTGAGCGGCAAGTTCGCGATAGGCCGTTGCCATTCCGGCAAGGCCAAGGGCCTGCATCTGATCGAGGGTTGGATGTGTCAGCATGGGTCTTTCCTTTCCTTCACTGGTAATAGGAGCCGCCGCGGATGTTGGTGTGCGGCGGGGTGGGTTTTGCCGGGTCTGTCTGGGGTTTGGTTCGATCGAGACCGGATTTGAGAATGGCGGCGACAGAGGAATAGGTGATGGAGTTGATGACCAGCGCCCGCTCGCACGCCGCTTCCAGGCGATCCGTCTCGTAACGGCGGGCAAGGGACAGAATGCCGAAGGCCGAGCGATATCCTTGTTCGGGATGAGGACGATCGCGCATCATCCGCTCGACCAGAATGGCGGTGTTCACCCCGATCCTTGCCGCCTGGTTCAAAAGCGATGCCGGCGTCGTGTTGGCATAACGCTGGTGGGATTTGGGCATATGCTCGTTGACCGTCACATGCCCGGATCGCTGAGAACGCCTGATATGGCTGGCAATCCGCTTGTGATCGAGAAATACCTCGACCACCCGGTGGGTCAGACGCACATCAACCTGTCGGCCGATCAAGCGGTGCGGCACAGAGTAGAAGGTCTTGTCGACCTCGACATGGTAATCGGGATGGACCTTCGCCGATTTCCATTCCGCATAGTCGAACGGCGTTGCTGGCAGCGGCGCAAGCGCCTTTCTCTCTACCTCCTCGAACAGGTCTCGGCGCGACTTTCCGATGTGGCGCATCGGGCGGTTGTTCAAGTCGTCAAGCAGAACCGAGATCGCGGCATTCAGATCAGCCAGACTGAAGAAGCGTCGGTTTCTGAGGCGAGCCAATATCCAGCGCTCGACGATCAGCACTGCACCTTCGACCTTGGCTTTGTCACGCGGCTTGCGGCTTCTGGTCGGCAGGATGGTCGTATCGTAATGTTCGGCCATAGCAGCGAAGGTGGCGTTGAGCGTCGGCTCGAACCACAGCGCCTTGGCGACGCCTGCCTTCAGGTTGTCGCACACGATCGCCTTCGTGACGCCGCCGAAGAAGCTCAGCGCGCGTTCCTGGCCCTCGATCCAGTCCGGCAGTTTCTGGCTGAAGCTGGCACAGGCGAATGTCAACGACGAGGCGGGAAGCATCGCCACAAAGATTTGTGCCGAATGGATGACGCCGGTCGAAGGGTCGATGATGGGGATGGTGTGGCCGGCATAATCCGTCTGCATCACCGCGCCCGCCTCATGACGGTTGCGGAACGTCGCGTGAGCGCGGCGTTCGAAGACGGCAAAACGGTCGCAAAACCATGTGTAGCCGTAGCCGTCGGGATGGCTCGCCCTGTATTCCTGCCAGAGCAGCGTCAGCGTTACACCCTTGCGCTTCAGCTCGGCGGAAACGGACCGCCAATCCGGCTCGACCAAGTCCTGTGGCGGCCGGCCAACGCGCCGGAAAAGATGTCGCTCCAGCGCGGCATCATCGTCCAGGCCCGCAGGCAACGGCCAGACCGAAAGTCCGGTCTCCCTCGCTCGCAACAGATACGTCGCCACAGAGGTTTTGCTGATCTTCAGGCGTTCCGAAACGGCGCGAACCGAAAGGCCCTGCTCGTGCGTCAGTCGCAGTATCGATCGAATGTCTTTCACTGTCGTTCGTCTCGCTTGCTTCCGTCTTGGCATGGCCCCTCTCAACCGATGATGAGGAGGCAATCTGCCAGAACGGCGCTTGCGAAAATCGACCTTAAATCCACGTCCGAGACTGTCCCGGAATTAGCGGAATCGCTGTCCCGAAATTAGTGAAACACGCACCGGTACTCCCGCGTCCCGTGCTACCAGGCCGGAAACGGATCTTCGAGAGCCGACCAGTCCCGCGGGTCCGAGCTGGCCAGGCAGTCGTCCAACGCGGTGCGGACACCTGTCTCGTCCATGTCCACACCGATGAACACGAGCTCCTGCCGACGGTCGCCCCAAGCGCTGTCCCATCGACTCTCGAGATGCTGACGAAACTGTTGATGGCTGGGCCAGTCTTGTCGGGGAACGGCTGCCCACCAGAGCCCCATAGGTTCACAGCGCCGTTGTACCCCGGCAGCCGACATCAAACCCACGTGACGCGGGCGCGTGGCAAGCCAGAAATGGCCTTTGGCGCGGATTACCCCCGGCCAGGGCTCGTCCAGGAATGCTCGAAACCGCTTGGGGTCGAAGGGACGTCTCGCGCGATAGACAAAGCTCGATACCCCGTATTCCTCCGTCTCCGGAACATGGTCGCCCGGATTGTACAGTTCCTTGTGCCACAACGGGTGAGCGGCGGCTTTTGCTTCATCGAAGAGGCCCGTGTCGAGGACGGTTGCAAGAGAAACCTTGCCGAAGTCCGTCTCCACCTGGCGGGCATCCGGGTTGAGTGCAGCCACCGTCTTGCGGACTTCCGCGCGGACCTCTTCGGTCGCATCCGAGATCTTGTTGATCACGACAATATCGGCAAACTCGATCTGGTCGACCAACAAGTCGATGAGTGTGCGCCGGTCGTCACCGTCCCGCTGCAGTCCGCGATCGCGAAGCAGATCAGCGCTGCTGTAATCGGCCAAGAGGCTTGCGGCGTCGACGACGGTCACCATCGTGTCGAGTTTCGCAAAATCGGAGAGCGAAACACCGTTCTCGTCACGGAATGAAAAGGTTGCCGCGATAGGACATGGCTCCGCAATGCCGGTCCCCTCTATCAACAGATAGTCGTATCGCCCCTCTTCGGCCAGTCGCCGCACTTCCGTCAGGAGATCGTTGCGCAGGGTGCAGCATATGCAGCCATTGCTGAGCTCGATCAACGTCTCCGTCGTATGCGACAGGTTACAGCCGCCGTCTCGAATAAGACTGGCGTCTATGTTCACTTCGCTCATATCGTTGACGATGACGGCGACCCGCAGGCCCTCGCGATTGGTCAACACGTGGCTGAGAAGCGTCGTCTTTCCGGCGCCGAGAAAACCCGAGAGCACTGTGACCGGCAGCCGGTCGATGCTGTTTATCGGCATCCCTTGAATGAGGGCATTCGGAGCGACTGTCATTTGCGTTTTATAAGCCTCATTCGAAACCGTCTCTAACCTCGTTCGACGCGTCAAGCTGCGAGCTGCGGCCGGAAGACCACATCGGCATAATAGTTTGCCGAGTCAAAGGTGCTGGTCGGGAAGAGACCTGTGGTGGCAGATCCGCCGTAGGCATAGACGCCGTTGCCGCCAGCCGCAGCGCTGGACAGCGCCGACAGCGGACCGTTGCTGACGCCGTTGGTGAAGAAGCCGTTAGTTGCCACGTAAGCGCCGGTGGTGTGGTAGGACGCGATATAGGTGGTGTTGGCGGCGATGGTGACAGGCGTTGTAAAGTTCACCGTCTGCCAGCCGCTTGCCGTGGTGTTGGAGAAGGTGGCGGTGGCAAGCTTGGTGCCTGTCGTGGTCCACAGATCGACGACGTTCTGTCCGTTGTCGTTGGCGCTGCGGTAGAACTTGATGGCGGTAATATCACCGATAACGTTCGACTGGAACTTGACGCCGACCTCGAGCTGCTGACCGTCGTTGAGGTTCGTCTGGGCCGGTGTGCTGGAGGCGTTAAACAGGCTGTAGGTCGCAGGCGCCACTGTCGCAGTGATATTGAAGGTCTCGTTGGCGGCAAGGCCGCCAAGATCGGTTGCCGTCACCCTGACGCCGTAGGTGCCTGATGTCGTCGGCGTGCCGCTGAACGTCCGCGTCGTGGCGTTGAAGGCGAGCCAGGCAGGCAGCGCCGTGCCGTCGGCAGACGTTGCCGCATAGGCCAGCGTCTCGCCGCTGTCGACATCGGTGAAGGTCGTCGTCGGCAGCGTGAACGAGAAGGCAGAGCCGACGGTAGCGTTCTGGGCGGCCGTCTGGACAGCCAGCACCGGCGCATCGTTGGCGCCATGGATGGTGACGGTCAGGTTTGCCGTGGCGGTGGCGCCGGCGGTATCCCGCATCGTATAGCTGAAGACATCGCTCAGCGTGTTGGTCGACTGCCGCAGCGCCTGCACGGCAGCATTGCTCTCGTTGACGGCATAGCTATAGACGCCCGATGCGCTGAGCACGAGACTGCCATAGGTGCCGTTCAGTGCCGTGCCGAGCGTACCGGTTGTGGTGCCGAAGCGGATCGCCGTGACCGCCTTGGTGTCACCGGCATCCGCATCGGTGTCGTTGGTCAGCACATTGCCGCTGGCAACCACGCCGCCCGAGCCATTGGCCACGCCACCCTTCTCGGTCGCATCCCCCGCATCGGCAACCGCCGTCGGCGTCGTGTTCGGTGTTGTCGACACGGCGATGTTGAAGGTTTCGTTGGCGCTGAGGCCGCCAAGGTCGGTTGCCGTCACCCTGACGCCATAGGTACCTGATGTCGTCGCCGTTCCGGAGAAGGTCCTCGTCGAGGCATTGAAGCTCAACCAGGCAGGCAGCGCCGTGCCGTCGGCAGACGTTGCCGCATAGGCCAGCGTCTCGCCGCTGTCGACATCGGTGAAGGTCGTCGTCGGCAGCGTGAACGAGAAGGCAGAGCCGACGGTGGCGTTCTGGCTAGCCGTCTGGACAGCCAGCACCGGCGCATCGTTGGCGCCATGGATGGTGACGGTCAGGTTTGCCGTGGCGGTGGCGCCGGCGGTATCCCGCATCGTATAGCTGAAGACATCGCTCAGCGTGTTGGTCGACTGCCGCAGCGCCTGCACGGCAGCATTGCTCTCGTTGACGGCATAGCTATAGACGCCCGATGCGCTGAGCACGAGACTGCCATAGGTGCCGTTCAGTGCCGTGCCGAGCGTACCGGTTGTGGTGCCGAAGCGGATCGCCGTGACCGCCTTGGTGTCACCGGCATCCGCATCGGTGTCGTTGGTCAGCACATTGCCGCTGGCAACCACGCCGCCCGAGCCATTGGCCACGCCACCCTTCTCGGTCGCATCCCCCGCATCGGCAACCGCCGTCGGCGTCGTGTTCGGTGTTGTCGATGCCGGACGGAAGACCACATCGGCCCAATAATTGGCAGCGTTGAAGGTGGCATTCGGGAAAATGCCTACGGTGGCAGATCCGCCGTAGGCATAGACGCCGTTGCCGCCGGCGACAGCGCTCGACTGGGCCGTCAGCGGACCACTGGTGACGGCGGTCGTATAGAAATTGTTAGTTGCCACGTAAGCGCCGGTGGTGTGGTAGGACGCGATATAGGTGGTGTTGGCGGCGATGGTGACAGGCGTTGTAAAGTTCACCGTCTGCCAGCCGCTTGCCGTGGTGTTGGAGAAGGTGGCGGTGGCAAGCTTGGTGCCTGTCGTGGTCCACAGATCGACGACGTTCTGTCCGTTGTCGTTGGCGCTGCGGTAGAACTTGATGGCGGTAATATCACCGATAACGTTCGACTGGAACTTGACGCCGACCTCGAGCTGCTGACCGTCGTTGAGGTTCGTCTGGGCCGGTGTGCTGGAGGCGTTAAACAGGCTGTAGGTCGCAGGCGCCACTGTCGCAGTGATATTGAAGGTCTCGTTGGCGGCAAGGCCGCCAAGATCGGTTGCCGTCACCCTGACGCCGTAGGTGCCTGATGTCGTCGGCGTGCCGCTGAACGTCCGCGTCGTGGCGTTGAAGGCGAGCCAGGCAGGCAGCGCCGTGCCGTCGGCAGACGTTGCCGCATAGGCCAGCGTCTCGCCGCTGTCGACATCGGTGAAGGTCGTCGTCGGCAGCGTGAACGAGAAGGCAGAGCCGACGGTAGCGTTCTGGGCGGCCGTCTGGACAGCCAGCACCGGCGCATCGTTGGCGCCATGGATGGTGACGGTCAGGTTTGCCGTGGCGGTGGCGCCGGCGGTATCCCGCATCGTATAGCTGAAGACATCGCTCAGCGTGTTGGTCGACTGCCGCAGCGCCTGCACGGCAGCATTGCTCTCGTTGACGGCATAGCTATAGACGCCCGATGCGCTGAGCACGAGACTGCCATAGGTGCCGTTCAGTGCCGTGCCGAGCGTACCGGTTGTGGTGCCGAAGCGGATCGCCGTGACCGCCTTGGTGTCACCGGCATCCGCATCGGTGTCGTTGGTCAGCACATTGCCGCTGGCAACCACGCCGCCCGAGCCATTGGCCACGCCACCCTTCTCGGTCGCATCCCCCGCATCGGCAACCGCCGTCGGCGTCGTGTTCGGTGTTGTCGACACGGCGATGTTGAAGGTTTCGTTGGCGCTGAGGCCGCCAAGGTCGGTTGCCGTCACCCTGACGCCATAGGTACCTGATGTCGTCGCCGTTCCGGAGAAGGTCCTCGTCGAGGCATTGAAGCTCAACCAGGCAGGCAGCGCCGTGCCGTCGGCAGACGTTGCCGCATAGGCCAGCGTCTCGCCGCTGTCGACATCGGTGAAGGTCGTCGTCGGCAGCGTGAACGAGAAGGCAGAGCCGACGGTGGCGTTCTGGCTAGCCGTCTGGACAGCCAGCACCGGCGCATCGTTGGCGCCATGGATGGTGACGGTCAGGTTTGCCGTGGCGGTGGCGCCGGCGGTATCCCGCATCGTATAGCTGAAGACATCGCTCAGCGTGTTGGTCGACTGCCGCAGCGCCTGCACGGCAGCATTGGCCTCGTTGACGGCATAGCTATAGACGCCCGATGCGCTGAGCACGAGACTGCCATAGGTGCCATTCAGCGCCGTGCCGAGCGTACCTGATGTAGCGCCGAAGCGGATCGCCGTGACCGCCTTGGTGTCACCGGCATCCGCATCGGTGTCGTTGGTCAGCACGTTGCCGCTGGCAACCACGCCGCCCGAACCGTTGGCCACGCCACCCTTCTCAGTCGCATCCCCCGCATCGGCAACTGCCGTCGGCGTCGTGTTGGAGGCCGACGGATTGAACATCACATCGACCCAATAATTCGTCGAGCTGAAGCTGGCAGTAGGGTACAGGCTGGTGCTGCCGTATCTGTACACGCCATTACCACTCGCCGGCGCCGTCAGCGGCCCGCTGGTTACGTTCGAGACGAAATAGTTGGTGGTTGTCGAGTAACGACCGGCATTCGTGTGGTACGACGCCGTGTAGGTCTGTCCGGGCGTCAACGCCACTGGACTGGAAAAATATGCGGCCTGCCAGCCGCTTGCGGTCTCGTTGGTGAAGGTGAGGGTCGCAAGCCGCGTGCCGGTGCTCGACCAGAGTGAACCGGTGTGCGTGCCCGTATCCTGGCTGCCCTTGTAGAAACGAACACCGCTGACAGTCCCTGCCACAGAGGTTTGGAAGCGGACCCCGAGTTCGACGGCTGACGAATCGTTTGTATTGACGACCGCTGGCGTCGCCGAACCGAAGAGAGACGTGTAGCTCGGCCCACTGACGGTGACCGTACGTCCGGACGAGGGCGTTTCGAGGTTGATATTGTCGTCAACGGCGCGGGAGCGGATGGTGTAGCTACCGGCGACCTGCGGCGACCAGCTATAGGTCCAGTTCTCATCGCCTGTCGCCGGATGCCAGCTCGCCCCGTTGTCGGTGGAAACTTCGACACCGGCGACGACCCCGCCGCCCGTGTCGGCAGCGGTACCTGTAATTGTAACGGTGGATCCAACGGCCGCCGTCGCGGGTACGGTGATGACGGAGGTCGGAGCAACCTGGTCCGTAGAGCCGGTCGCGGCGATCAGCCCGGATTGCAGCGTCCCGGGCTGAATGCCCATATCGGCAAGCAGATTGACCATCGCCTGCTGCACGCGCGGGTCCGTCGGAGTCGCCGTGAGGTCGTGATTGTCGCTCAGGCCCCATGTCCAGTAGACGGTACCGGCGCCGAACACCAATGCACCGCTGGGCGCACGATAGAGCGTCAGATTGTGGGTCGAGGTCCCATTGCCGGTCGTGTTTCCGTAGTCGAGCAAATAGGTGCTGACCGGAACCGTCGTCGACGACAGCTTGACGAGGCCGGCCGGGTCGAAGCCGTTATCGACCGCTTCGTCCCATTCGTAACCAAGATAGTTCTTGGTAAGCGTTGCCGTCTGGCCAGGCTGTAGATTGGCAACGTTCGTATTGCGCCAGAAACGCAGATTGGCGTCGTCATAAGGAATAGTGATCGCCTGGAGATTGCTGCCGACATCATCGACCTGGAACAGCTGCCCGGTCAGCGAGTTTTCCGGATTGCCGCCGCCGATGGCGGGTGGGCTGAGGCGCGGATCACGGAATGTGCCTGTCCATTCGTTGGAAGGGTCGATGCTGGCGCTCGGCGACCAGGTCTCCTTATAGGAGATCAGAGTGCGATAGGGCGTGCCGTCGGCGCTATAGGCATTGCCCCAACGGGTGCGCCAATAGACCTCGTTACCGCTCCAGAACATCAGGTTGACGCCCGCATCGCGCGCTGCTTCTACATTGGTCCGCTGCTGTCCAGACCAGTATTCGTCATGCCCGGCATCAACATAGGTCTTGTGATTGAGCAACAGGCTGCCATAGCGGTCGGCGTCGACACCCGACAGGTAGGAGACGTCATAGCCGTTCTGTTCCAGCCAGTAGATGCCCGCATATTCGGCGCCGAACAGATAATCCTGCGGGCCGGCAACGGTTCCCACGCCCCGCGGGTCGCAATCGGCCGGTTATAGCTGACCGCATAGGCGCGACCAGCACCCTGCCCCGTCGCCGGACCGTTGCCGCCATAGAAGTTTGCCCCACCCCAACCGTTGTAAGCTTGCCAGGTCTGGTCTGCCGTCTGGAAGACGATGTCGCTGCGGCTGTCGTCGTCGCGCACGATGAACGGGATATGATTTTGGCCGGAGGTGCCATCCTGACGCACGAGCTTGGCGATATAGACGCCCGAGACGGAGTCCTCCGGTACAGTCCACGAGGCCGACACGGCCCAGTTGCCGGCATCCACCGTGCCGGTCGAGGCGTTGCGCAACGGATTTGGCTGAGTCTGCAATCCGGTATGCTGAATGGTGTCGACCTTGCGGGCGCCCATGCCGCCATAATAGCCGAGCCGGTATATGTCGATCCGATAATTGGTGGAATTGGTATTGATCTTGAAGCTGATCGTCTTGCCGTTGTCGACGCTGATGTCGGTCGCAAATCCCTCGATGTTGGAGCTACCGGCACCGTCGATGCCCCACTCGCTCTCCGGGTTACCCTGCTTCTGGTTTTCCAGCACGATCAGGTTGCTGGCCGCAGCCGCGGCCGCCAGATTTTGCGTCGTCAACGACCGCTGCGTAGAAGGTGGCGTCGTCACCGAGCCGGAAAGGATGCCGATGCCCTTGGATGTGGCGGTGCCCGTTCCGGTCTCTCCGCCGCCTGGCAACGATCCGTTCAAGATCGTCGAATCCGTCCACGTTGCGGTTCCGCGCCAGCCCGAGAGAGGGGACAGATTACGATCGAGAAGCGGGTCGCTGGCCGAGGCGCTGATGGCCCGCTTGATCGTCGATACAAAGTCCGGCCCCTCGGTCAGCCTGGTGCCCGGCAATTGGCCGTCCTGTTGAAGCATGGCGCCGCCATGGGCCCAATCGAGAATCCGCGTGGGGGAGGTAAAGTAGCCGCATCCGCACACACCAAAGGGCATGCCAAACGCCAGTGAATCCGCGCCAGTCTGATGCGCAGTCGCCTGCGCTGACGGGCTCGATTCGAGGATGACGACGTTGCCCGAGTGAGCACGCTCGCCCGTCACCGCGGCAGAACCTTCTCCCGAAACTCTCGGTGCAGGGCTTTGCGGCAAATACGGAGCCAAAGGATCGTCGCCTATGAGGCTCATTCCAGCGTAGCTGCGATAGAGGGACGATCGAGCCCCGAATGCGACTCCGTGCGCGTCCCGCTCGAAACCTGCAAAACCAGGCGTGTGGGCGAACAACCGAGACGCGGCAGTGTCCCCGTTTCGAACCCCTGTCTGGCGATTTGCTGCGAAAGCGTTAGGCAGGGCGGGCAAGGGCGGCGCTGGGTGGTTGCTATCGGCCCGACCATCTGCGTCGCCGATCACGCCCGCTCTCTGTCCAACATCATGCTCATTGATCGCCGCGTTGTTGTAGGGATTGTCGACAAGCGTACCATCATGCTTGTTTCCATCCGCCGTTTGCACGGATGTCGCAAGTTGAGCACTATCCTCGCGCTTATCGGCAGGCTTGCGAGGCCTTCCCTTTCCGCCGACGGTCAACCATCGGGGAACCAACGAATCCAGCAGGAGTGAGCGTGATGTCCACCGGCGAGCGTTGCGATACATGGCGGGGCCTTCTCTCGCGAGATTATCGGGATCGAATCTACGGGGATCGTTTGTTACGAAGCCCTGAATGATAGCCCAAAAATAAGCGAGTAGGTCCTACGCCTTTTGCTTTACAGGCGGCATCCTTTGGACAAACCGCAGTGTTGGCATGGACGACGTGACGGGCGAGACACGCAAGGTGTTCGTTTGGAGGCTTTTTTCTTTGCGCCGACTGATAAGGCGACGCCGCCGGCCAATATCATCGACTTGCAAAATCAACGATCCAAACACGACGGCTCTGCCGCGAGGGATCGCTGTCCTTCGCGGCTAAAGCGCGTCGCGCTTTAGAACTTTGTTTTTACGCATGTCGTTAGCGCAAAACCGCTGCATACTTTTGCGCGACATGCTCCAGCGCGCCTCTTCCTGCGCGCATGACCTCCTGGTTTCCCGGGCCGATGCCTCTGTACCGCGCCGAAGGTATATGTTCCTACTCGGTTTAGGCTAAGCCCCCTCCTCCACCTCATCAATAGTGATAAGGCGAAGCAAACAACCGCCACCTTCCTCAAGGCTTCGCCAGATTGCACACTGGCATTGCGGCTTCGGACCTGGCGCCCGATGCTCGCGTAGCGCCTAAGGCATTGAACCGGTGTCCGTGTAAGGACGCTTTTGCAGGCTGGACATGTAAATGAAGCTATCGTATCGCGTTCTTAACGTGTTCTTTCCGGCGACGCTTGTCATCAGTACACTCGTCTTTCTTGCCGGAGCTGTGCCGCCGGCTCTCGCCGATGACACTGCTTTTGCTCCGCAAACGAAAATCCGTCTGACGATTGTCCAATGGATGCAGTCCAAAGGCCAATATGAACGATGGGATGCGCTTGGCGGCGAATATACCGTCTCGGATGAAGGCGCTGTCTTTTTGCCCTTTCTTGGATCCGTTTCCGTCGGCAATCGCGATAACACCAGCCTCACCAACGAGATTGCCAAGCGTCTGCAAGAAAAAATCGGATTGGTTCAGCCACCCGCGGTCACCATCGAAATTCTCGAATACCCGCCAATCTATGTCGTCGGAGACGTAACCACGCCTGGGCAGTACAAATTCCGCTCAGGACTTACCGTCCTGCAATCCCTGGCAATGAGCGGCGGCCCGTTCCGCGCCACAAGTCTGCAGCAATCGCAGACGATCAAACTCGCGGGCGAGCTGCGGGAAATCGACCACTCCCTGCTGCGCAGCACTGCCAAATTAGCACGGCTCCAAGCAGAGATGACCGGGGCAAAGGAGATAACGTTCGATCGGACGCTCGGCGTCGATCAGCAATACGCCGCGGGAATATACAACGAGGAACGGGTCATTTTTCAGGCTCGGGCAAATGCGCTGGACAGGCAGTCGAAGGCGCTCACGGAATTGCGTGATCTTTTGAACAGTGAAGTCGGCATGCTGGGCGAGAAGGTGCAGGGCTCGGAGGACAATATCAAATCGATCGAGGACCAGCTGACCAGCGTCAAAACGCTGGTTTCGAAAGGCCTCACCGTTTCGTCGCGTCAATTGGATCTGGAACGGTTGCTCACCACCTACCGCTCCGATCGGCTCGACCTTGTCACTGCCATCATGCGGGGCCGTCAGGCGATCAGTGAGACAACGCGAAATCTTGAGGGGCTTTATGATACGCGGCGAAGCGAAGTCGCTTCCGAATTGCAGTCGGAACAGGCAAGTCTCGACCAGCTCAAATTGAAGCGCGAGATGACGCAAAAACTGCTTCTCGATGACCTCGCGGCAGGGGGAAGCTCGAATATCACCGACGAGGCGCTCCCGCTGACGTTTACGGTGAGCCGGCGAAGCGAAGGGCAAATCAGGCAGTTCCAGGCCTCCGAAACAACGGCACTGATCCCGGGTGATGTTGTGAGGGTCGTTCGAACCCGCATTGCGGATCGGGTGTCTCAGGCCGCGCCCGCCGACCTGCCGCGTGAAACTGAAACACGCGCCAGTCAGGCAAGCCAGTGACCCGCGAAAAGCATGTATTGCAAACGAACTCGCAGTGGGCGATTGACCAGCGCCAAGGCGCTCAGACCACCAGCGCGAGAGAAATAGCTCTTGATACAAGCTGCCATAAACCCGACCAGGTCTTGAATTCGCTTCCTGCCCAACAGGAATGCCTGTGCCGCGTATCTCCGAAGCGGCGTTGGGCAATATGTCGGCGACGCGCCGGAGATCCCGCCCCACAGCATAGCGGCTAAGGATAGTTGATGACTTTGCGCATGATCCCAGCCAGTGGGCAGACTTATACCCAGATCCTCAAGTCGACGATGCTGATGGGCGGTTCCTCGCTCGTGAACGTCGCTCTAAGCGTCATTCGTAACAAGGCGCTGGCCGTTCTGCTTGGGCCAGAAGGCGTGGGGCTCATGGGCCTCTACCAGTCAATCGTCGATATCGCGCAAACGGCGGCTGGTCTGGGACTAGGCGGCAGCGGGGTGCGCCAGGTCGCCGAGGCCGCCGGTACCGGAGACGAAGCGAGGATCGCACAGTCGGCGAAAGCGCTGAGACGCATATCGATAATACTCGGCCTGCTTGGCGCGCTCCTTCTTGCGGCGCTGGCATTTCCAGTCTCGGATTTCACCTTCGGCGACTACCAGCACGCCGGTGGCATCGCGCTGCTCTCGCTCGCTGTATTTTTCCGGATAGTGTCGTCCGGGCAGACGGCGTTGATCCAGGGCTTACGTGGCATCGCAAATCTTGCCCGCATCAATGTGCTCATAGGTTTTTTCGGCACGGTGATCACCGTCCCACTAGTTTACCTGTTCGGCACGCAGGCGATCGCACCGTCGGTCGTAGCGATTGCGGCCGTCACAACACTCTCCACCTGGTGGTACAGCAGACGGATAGGCGCACACTCGCCGCGAATGTCGGCTCGCCAATTTGGTCAAGAGTGGGCACCTCTGCTGAGATTCGGCGCCGTGTTCATGGCGAGCGGACTTCTGACCTTCGGCGCGGCCTATGCGATCCGCATCATCGTATTCAAGGACGGGGGCGTGATGGCCGCAGGATTGTATCAGGCGGCCTGGGGGTTGGGCGGTCTGTATGCCGGCTTCATTTTGCAGGCGATGGGAACGGACTTCTATCCGCGCCTGACCACGACTGCGGACAATCATGCCGAATGCAACCGCCTGGTCAATGAACAGATGGAAATCAGCATCCTTCTTGCCGGCCCCGGTCTGCTCGCCACGTTGACGCTGGCGCCGCTCATGATGAGCCTGTTCTATTCTTCGGAGTTTCATGGCGCGGTGGATCTCTTGCGCTGGATCTGCCTTGGCATGATGCTCAGGATCATCGCGTGGCCAATGGGTTTCATCATCTTGGCGAAGCGTGCACAAGCCATTTTCTTCTGGACGGAGGTGGCGGCCACGCTCGTGCATGTAGGGCTGGCATGGCACTTCGTATCGAAGTTCGGTACGCCAGGAGCCGGCATGGCGTTTTTCGGCCTCTACGTCTGGCATAGCATCCTCATTTACGTGATCGTGCGGCGGCTTACCGGCTTCCGCGGGTCCGCAGCCAACCGCAGGCACGTGCTGCTTTTCCTACCTGCATCGGTGTTGGTATTTTCGGCATTTTGGGTCTTGCCGTTATGGCCGGCGATAGGCATCGGCGCCTTGGCCGTAGCTCTGACGGGGATCTACTCGCTTCGCATGCTGATCCAGCTTCTTCCGCCCGAGATGATGCCCGCAGTGATCAGAGGATGGATCGCGAAATTTGCCTAATAAAAAATGCGCATCGAGGCGATGCGCATTAGGCCCTGCGGCACAACGAGAATTGCATCACGCAATCAGGAAATCATACAAGAGCGATGTCCCGATCGTGCTGTACGGCGGCGGGTATGCTGGCCGCCTCAGCCAATGAGCTTCGAAGTGCTTCGACAACCCTGACGATGTCGAGATCCGTCATCTGAGCATAAAGCGGCAGGATTATCGTTTGCCGCTGCGCTGCCACGCTTCGCTTCAGGCTTGTGGCAGCACGATGAGAACTCTGGTCGGAATAGGCACCTTCCAGATGAATATTCATCACACCGCGCCGGGTCGAGATCCCCTGATCGAGCAGTGCCTGCATGACCGTCCGCTGGTCGACGGCATCAGGCAATCTCACGCAAAAGCTCTGCCAGTTGCTGCGGGCCCAATGCGGCTCGACCGGTGAGATCCCAGGGATCGTGGACAGGCGCTCTATATACTGCTCGGCAAGCCGCCGGCGTTGCGCAATCAGCTCCGGCAGCCGCCGCAGTTGCACCCGTCCGACCGCCGCCTGAAGGTCAGTCATGCGGTAGTTGTAGCCTAGTTCATCATAGTCTTCAAAGATCACCTGCCTCGACCCGTGACGGACGGCGTCGGTGACGCTCATGCCATGCTGGCGCCAGAGGCGAAATTTTCGGTCATACTCGGGATTGGCCGTAGTCAACATGCCGCCATCACCGGTCGTGACGACCTTACGGGGGTGGAAGGAGAAGCAGGCAATGTCGCCATGCGACCTGCCAATTTTTTCCCAATTTCCATCCCAAAGGATTTCGCTTCCCGTTGCGCACGCCGCATCCTCGATGACCGGTATCGAGAGGCGCTTCCCGATCTCAACGACAGGGCGAAGATCGCAAGGCATGCCAAGCTGATGCACGCACAGGATTGCCTTGGTCCGGGACGTGATTGCCCTTTCGATCAGGCTAGGGTCGATATTGTAACCGTCCGCCTCGATGTCGATAAAGACAGGCACGCCATCGCAGTATCTGATCGCGTTCGCGGTGGCGATGAACGAATGACTGACCGTAATGACTTCATCACCGGCACCGATACCTACCGCCATCAAGGCGAGATGCAGTGCAGTCGTGCAGTTTGAAACGGCGCAGGCATGTGCAGCGCCGACAAAGGCAGCGAATTCGCTCTCGAAGGCCGCGACTTCCGGCCCCTGCGTCACCCATCCTGACAGAATGACGCGGCGCGCGGCCTCGGCCTCCTCTTCTCCGAGGACCGGCTTGGCGACCGGAATTATTGATAGAGACGTGCTCATGCAGCTTGCCCTCCTGCCGCATCGGTCTTCATCTTCCACCAGGCGACAAGGTCGCGAAGCCCTTGTTCCATCGATATTTCCGCTTTGAAGCCCAGGAGTTTCTCGGCCTTGCTGATATCGGCAAGGCGACGGGTTACGCCGTTTACCGCGCGGGCTTCTTTGTGCTGCGGTTCGAGTGAGACCCCCATGATACTGCTCAGCATCTGCGCGAGTTCCAGGAGGCTTATTTCCCTGCCGCTCGCGACGTTGAACACTTCATCCGTGACATCGCTCTTCGCAGCCAGCAGGTTTGCCCGGGCGATGTCACGTGCATCGACGAAGTCCATCGTCTGGCTGCCGTCTCCATAGATGAGGGGTGGCATTCCGGTCGCCAAACGCTCCATCCAGCGGATCAGCACTTCGGTATAGGCGCCGTAAACGTCCATTCGCGGCCCGTATACGTTGAAATAGCGCAGTGCCACATAGCGCAGGCCGTACATCTCCGCAAAGCTGCGAAGCAGCCCCTCGTTAAACGTCTTGGCCGCGCCGTAGATCGTCCTGTTATTATAGGGATGATGCGCTTCGGTGGTCGGAAAGCTTTCGGCCAAACCCAGCACAGAGGCAGAAGAGGCAGCGACGACTTTCGACACGCCTGCCTTTACGGCAGCTTCGAGAACGTTGAACGTGCCTTCGGCCAGCACATCGAAAGCAAGCCGTGGGTCTTCCGCGCATTGCGTGATGCGGATGGCCGCCTGGTGAAAGACGATGTCCACGCCCTCGAAGGTTCTCGCCAACAAGGCTCTGTCACGGATATCTCCCTCAATGATGTTGACGGACCCGCCACCTATTGCCGTGCTGAGATTGTCCCGGCGTCCGCGCACGAAGTTGTCGAGGATGATAATCTCCCGCGGCTTCTCCAATGCGACGAGATCGGCGATATGCGACCCGATCAGGCCGGCTCCGCCGGTAATGAGTACCCGTTGATTTCTCACGATCTTCCTCCATGCGATATATCCAGCACAGGATCGGCTTCCGTGCGCCAGCGTATGAACTTCGCCGGCACACCCGCCACGACTGAAAACGGTTCGACATCGGAAACAACGACTGCACCCGCTCCGACGATCGCCCCTTTTCCGATGCTCACGCCGGGAAGAACAGTTGCATTCGTTCCAATATCGGCCCATGCGCCGATGCGGACCGGTTTGATTTCGAGATCCGTGCGAATGATTGGCACATCCACCGGCAGTGCTGTGTGGGTCGAGCCAAGCACCTTGGCGCCAGGGCCCCAGCCGACACAATCCTCGATAACCAGGTCGCGTGCATCGAAATAGGCCATCGGGCCGATCCAGACATTGTCGCCGATCACGCAAGTGCCGTCGAAGCGGCCCTGGATATAGGCCTGAGCGCCGATGAACACGCCATTGCCGATTTCAAACGTTTCCGGATGTTTGAAACCGGCGCCGCCCGCAACCTGCAGTCCGGTGCCGCAGCTCCGCGTGATCGCTTGCCAAATGGCTTTCCGCATCAGAGTGTCGACGACCCCGTCGCCTGTGGCGAAACGGCCATAGAGGTCTATCAGGCCAGCGCGCCCGTATGATTGTCTGAGTTCTTCGACCAACCCAGTTTGGTAGCCAGGATCTGCCGGCCTTTCATGGCGACCATGGACCGCCTGCACCAGTCGAGCCTCGCCGGCGCGGTTAACTGACATAGGCGTACTCCAGCGCGGCGACCACCTGGTCAACGTGTCGTACAGGCATCTCTGGATAGATCGGCAGCGACAGGACCTCCCGTGCCGCGGCTTCCGAGACCGGGAAATCCCCGGCCTGGTAACCAAGGTCGGCATGGGCTTTCTGCAGATGAACAGGGATGGGATAATGGAGCCCGGACGGAATGCCTTCCGCGCTGAGCAGGCGCTGAAGCCCATCGCGATCACGGCTTCTTATGGCATAGACATGATAGACGTGACGCCGGTCGGCTGCTTCGACAGGGGTCGTCAAAACCGTCGATCCGGCAAGCAGCGAGGAGTAGCGGCGCGCATGCGTGCGACGCGCCTCGGTCCAGGCTTCAAGGTGCCGGAGCTTGACACGCAGGATCGCGCCTTGAATCGCGTCCATGCGATAGTTAAAGCCTTTCAGCAGATGGTGATAGCGCTGCTCCTGACCCCAGTCTCGCAGCATGCGCATCGTCTTGGCCTGATCATCGTCATTGGTAACGACCATACCCCCTCGCCGCAGGCGCCGAGGTTTTTGCCCGGATAGAAGCTGAAGCAGCCGGATAGGCCGATGCTGCCGGCGCGGTGGCCTTTATATTGCGCGCCATGGGCCTGGCAGGCGTCTTCGATGACGGGTATCCCGTGGCGCTCGGCAATTGCCTTGATCGCGTCCATATCGGCCATTTGACCGTAGAGGTGGACGGGAACAATGGCCTTGGTCCGGGGAGTAATCTTTGCCTCGACTTCAGCCGGATCCATCGTGAGTGTCACGAGCTCAACATCGACGAACACGGGTCGTGCGCCGGTGTAGCAGATCGCCGACACGGTTGCGACGAACGTGAATGGCACGGTGATGACCTCATCGCCCGGGCCAACGCCCGCCGCAAGGAGGGCAAGATGCAAGGCACTCGTTCCGGTGTTGACGGCTATCGCATGCTTGACGTTGCAATAGTCGGCGAATTCCTGCTCGAAACGCGCGACCTCGTCGCCCAATACGTATTGCCCCGAGGCGAGGACGCCGAGCACGGCGGCGTCGATCTCACCCTTGATTGATTGATACTGTGCCTTAATGTCCAGGAACGGGATCATGCGATGCGCCTTGCCTCTTCGAGCTCGATGATGCGACCGCGCTGGGCCAACGACCGGCTTGCTGCTTCCAGAATCCGAACGACGCGCAGGCCAGCATGGCCGTCTGTAATGGGCCGCGAATTCTGCTCGATGCAGTCGACGAACTGATCCAGTTCGCGTTTCAGTGCTTCGGTCATATCGAGCTTGGGCGCCCACATGTCGCCGCTGCGGTAGCCGACCATCATCTGGTGCACCTTCTCGCCGTAAGCCTGAGAATTGGGGTTCAACGTGATGCCCTTGTCGTAGATCTTGATTTTTTCGCTGGGCTCCAGATCGTCGTAAACGATCATCTTGTTGCTGCCACCGATCAGCGTGCGGCGCACCTTGACCGGCGCCAGCCAATTGACGTGGATGTGTGCGATGAGCTTGCTTTCGAAGAAGAGCGTCAGATAGGCGATGTTTTCCGGCTCGCCGAGGACATGGCTCATGCCTGTCGCTGAAACAGCCACCGGCCTTTCCTGCACAACATGGTCCAGGATGGAGAGATCATGCACCGCGAGGTCCCAGATGACGCTGACATCATGCTGAAAGAGCCCCAGATTGACCCGAACCGAGTCATAATAATACATGTCGCCCAAGCCGTTCTCGACCAGTTCACGCATCTTGCGGACGGCGCCGGTATGAACGAAGGTGTGATCCACCGCCAGCACGAGTCGTCGGCGTGTGGCCTCTTCGACCATCCGCGAAGCTTCCTCCGTCGTCGATGCCATCGGCTTTTCGACGAAGACATGCTTTCCGGCCATCATAGCCTGCATTGCAAGCTTGAAATGGGTGAAGACCGGCGTCGCGATAGCGATGGCATCCACTCTTGGATCACGCAGCACTTCCTCGAAATCATCGGTGATCGTCACGGCGGGGTAGCGGCTTTTGACAGCCGCCAACCGGTCAACATTGAGATCACAGACAGAAACGAGGTGCGCTCCGGCTGCCTCCGAGATGTTGCGAACCAGGTTCGGCCCCCAATATCCATACCCAACAACAGCGATGCCGATCATCACATTCCCTCCAACGCGTGCATGTCGACTGGCCCGTCATTGACACGGCCGATAACCCTGGCTGGAACGCCCGCGACGATGGCGCCATCCGGCACATCCTTTGTTACAACCGCTCCCGCTCCGACCTGGGCAGCCTCTCCGATCGTCACGCCGGGCAGAATTGTGGCGTTGCTGCCGATCGATGCGAGGCGCTTGACAAGCGTGGGGATGAGAATCCAGTCGGCCTCCGTCTGCAGGCTGCCATCCCGATTGACGGCGCGCGGGTAGGTGTCGTTCGTAAACATGACCCCGTGGCCTATGAACACGCCATCTTCCAGGGTCACGCCCTCACAGAGGAAGGAATGGCTGGAGATCTTACAGTCTTCTCCGACGATGACGTTCTTCTGAATCTCGACGAAGGTGCCGATGCGGGTTCCTGCTCCGATCGTGCAGCCGTAGAGATTCACAAGATCTCGATGGTGGATGACGCTGCCTTCACCCAGCTTGACGTTTGATGCAATCATCCCTGCAAACTCCCTACTCCTAACAGGCCCGATTTTCAGTCAAACAAATAATCGTTCGATTGCGTCCAAGGCTTCACACCAACAGGAGAAATACTTCTCTCCATTCCAAAGAGAATTGTTTTCTTCATCTGAGTAAAGAAACAAAACGTTTAAGCTTATCCGCCGAAAGGCGTATCTACTTAAGACGACTTACGCCCTGGTTTATACCCCTGACCATCATTGGTGGTGGGGTTACCCCCGCACTCGTCGGCTGGCTTACGTCGGAGACAGCGATGGTTTCCATGCATTTAGGGGTTCATCGCCAAACGGCGACGCAACAACAGAGACTATCCCGCAAGCTCTCTAGTAAGACCTAGGTCTATACTCAGGCTTATCTTCAATATCTTATCCATTTACGGAATCTGTGTAGTACTTAGCCTATATTAGCTACTGTAACGCTCGGCGAATTGTGGTATTCGATTCCTACTTTAGAGTTTCCTAAACCCCCGTATTGAGAGGGGTTGGTACTCGGGCCTTAGTTGAGCGTAACGTGTTAGGGGAGGGTGAAGCTGTGAATTCAGCACTTATACCGAATTTGGACCTCAGGCAGGAGAGCGTAGCTCTTCCCCTCAGGATAGATAATCCGAACACATCTGCCGCGCCGGGAAGACACACGCATTCGCTTGTCATTCTCGATAATCGTGAGCTCGATCGTCAATGCCTGGCGCAATGCATGGCTGCCCAAAAAGCGGATTTGCAGATTCTGGCTTTTGGATCAATTGAGGAGTGGAAGCAGAAGCGCGACGAATATCCTCCGCTTTCGGCAATCCTTTTGAACGTCGGCGGCAAAAAGATCGATGAACCGACGGTTTCGGAGCAAATCCGGAAGCTTTCGTCGGAATTCGCATCGACGCCACTCATCGTATTGGCCGATAGCGACGATTTCGGTCAAATCGTTAGGGCACTTGAGTACGGAGCCAAAGGGTTCATACCCGCCTCAGTCAGCGTCAGCGTCTGTATGGAGCTGATCGCGCTGTCGGTGGCAGGAGGAATTTTTGTGCCTGCAAGCGCTCTGTTCGCCATGCGTCACTTGCTGGACTCGAGCAATTCGACCGCACGCCCCCTAGCCGGCATATTCACGGATCGTCAAGTCGAAGTCGTGGAGGCGCTCCGACGCGGAAAGGCAAACAAAATTATCGCTTATGAGCTCAACCTGCGAGAAAGCACTGTAAAGGTGCATGTTCGCAATATTATGAAAAAGGTCAAAGCGACGAACAGAACGGAAGTCGTGTTCAAGCTCAACGATCTTTTTCTTTCGGGCGGCTCTGCGACAAACAGCCTGTGCTGACGGGATCGACCGATCAGATCTTGCATCGCATCACAAGCGCATTCTCGCTCTAAACATCCTCGGTGGCTGCGCGACAAATACGCCACCGAGTCCCCGATTGCATCTTCAGCCTCACCTGGGAAGTTTGTCATGCACGCCCTCTCCAGGTGAGGCTGTCTGCATGTGCGCCCACAGCTAATTGCCGGTGCCCATCGGAAGCCTGGAAAGCGCCGTTCGGATCCTGCGCAACGGGCCTCTCTGCGAACGGGGGACCAGACCCCGCGCAAGATGCCAGAAATATCGGAACTCAGGCAGCGGCGGTACATTCGGCCTCAGGCCATTCAGGCGCAGTCTGACCATCAGGCCATCGATGCCTGAATATAGTCGCGGACGCCAACTAGCATCACGTTTGAAGTGTAGAGATGTTACTTTCTCACTGGCGCCGCTTCCGCCGACGGGAGCGTGACGAAGAACATTTGCAGGATCTGGCTGCTGACACCGCTCAAGAATATCGGAGAACCATACAAGCCAGTCGGAATCGCTCCGATCGGGAAGCTGATGAATGCTTTTTCGATCGCTGCCATACCGTCCGGAGACGACCCCATCGCCTGAGCGACCGAGTTGCGCGATGACGAGGCGCACGCGCCTGAATTCGTCGTGGGATAGAGATGGATAGAAATCTTGCAGCCTCCGCGCCCGCTCAAACTGGCCTCTGCAGATCAAAGCGAGAAGGAAGTACGCCCACTCGACCGGATCCGGGTTGAGTGCCCCATATTCGGTCATGGTCACCTTGACCAGGTCCACCAGAAGGTCATAAGCGCGCCCGGCGTCGCCCTCCTGCAATGCACAGACGGCAAGGCGGAATTTGGCTTCGGGCAGGTAGGATACATAGTCCAGGCAGCGCGCGTAGCACTGCTTGGCCTCTTCAACCCTGCCCTGCTCGAGAAGCAAGTCGCCCTGCTTCAGTAAAGCGCGATCGCTCGCTTCCCCTACGATATGGACGCTCTCTTGCTTGGAGATCCGCTGGACCTTTGCAAGATCGCCGAAGGGGCCGGACTGGATGATCTTTTCACCGAACTGCAGGCCCTTGTTCAGCATGAACCACTGATATATTTGCGGCCTGTGGCTCAACGTATGACACGAGTGGATCAAGCTGTAACCGGCTCTCGTGATACGCCGTATTTCGTCGGGATGGGCAAAAAGGTGGTCCAGTCGCTCGACGACGTTGCGCCCGTCAACAAAGACACAGTTCTCCATATCGACAAAGCCGGCTGCCTCCACGGCTGCCGTGCGTTCCGTCACGAGACAGGCCTTTGCCCCGGGGATCTCAAAATGCTTGCGCACGACCTCGCCGCCCATAGTGCCGCATGTGGGGACGACGAGGCTCGCGTTGAGCGCGCGCGCATAAGCCTCTCCAGACAGGAGCTGGGAAGCTAGCTTGCTCTCATAGGCGTGTTGCGGCGAGACCAGGCAGGGGTAACGGTCGCGGATCATCGGAAAGACCGTCTGTCGCCAGGGATAAAGGCCGTAGGCCTGACCTGTGAGCATGGCCGGGATGACCTTCTGCTGGCCATAGTCGTGGTAGACTTCGGGATCGATGAAATTTGGCCAGACGAACAGATTCTCCTTCACCGCCGGCATATATTCCGGAGCCATCGTTGCGATCGCGAAATACGCCTCGATGCCCCACTGCTCCATATCGGAAAGGAAGCCCGCGCGTCGATCGCACCATGCGTCGGCGTTATGAAGGCCAAGCTTGGGAACGGCGATATGGGCATTGGTGTTGGTGATTTTTATCCGACGCGAACCATGCGACCGATAACCGCTTTCAAACAGCGTCAGGTCCGGTTCGTACCTGTCGCATATCTCTGCATAATCGCAGTCGCGGTTAATGACGACGACATCGAAATGTGTTGCGAGGCATTTGACCTGCTGCTGCATGTGCAGCAGCAGGTAACCGGCCGCGTTCGCATTGGGCTGATGGTCCCATTGAAAAAAAACGAGCCGCGGCTTTCGATCATCAACGGTGCTATTCATGTCCCTATCGAATGGCTTCAGGAGCAGTGAGTTCGACGTTGGCAGACGCCAGATGCGGATAAGCCTCTTGCGAGGACTTGACGCTAAGCCTGTTCTTTACGCCGCCGGAAAGCTTCCACTCGAAATAGGCGATCGTTCTCTCAAGCCCCTCACGAAGATTCACCTTCGGCTGCCAGCCCAGTTGTTGCCTGGCGCGGCTGATATCGGGCTTGCGCTGTGTCGGATCGTCAACTGGCAGATCCTTGAAGACGATGCCGGACTTCGATCCGGTCATTTCGATCACCATTTCTGCCAATTCACGGACCTGGAATTCTCCCGGGTTGCCGAGATTGATGGGGCCTGTAACCCCAGCGGGCGCCGCCATCAGACGGATAAAGCCGTCGATCAGGTCGTCCACATAGCAGAAGGATCGTGTTTGCCTGCCGTTGCCAAAGATGGTGATCGGCTCGTTTCGAAGCGCCTGAACGATGAAATTGGAGACGACACGGCCGTCATTGGTCTGCATGCGCGGCCCGTAGGTATTGAAGATCCGCGCCACCCGGATTTCCACGCCATATTGACGATGATAGTCGAAGAACAGCGTCTCGGCGCACCGCTTGCCTTCGTCATAACATGCCCGCGGTCCTATGGGATTTACGCTCCCTCGATACTCCTCGGGTTGAGGGTGGACTGCCGGATCGCCATAAACTTCACTCGTGGATGCCTGGAAGATCTTCGCCTTGGTGCGTTTTGCCAAGCCGAGCATATTGATGGCCCCGTGCACATTGGTCTTCACAGTCTGCACGGGGTCGTGCTGATAGTGGACCGGAGATGCCGGGCAGGCGAGGTTGTAGATCTCGTCGACCTCTACATAGAGCGGGAAGGTAATGTCATGGCGGAGCACCTCGAAGCGAGGATCGTCAAGAAGATGCAGCACATTGTCGCGCGAACCGGTGTAGTAATTGTCCACGCAGAGGACGTCATTGCCCTCTCGCAAAAGCCTTTCGCACAGGAATGATCCCAGAAACCCGGTGCCGCCGGTTACCATAATTCGCTTTTGTCCGTGCATTGGAAATGCTCCGTTGTTGATGGTTGCCCCGCGGAAGCGAGGATGGTCAGTAGGCTCCCCTGCGCTTGAAGACCGCAGGGATTGTGCTGAGAAGAATTTGGCAGTCGAACCACAGGGACCGGTTGTCGATGTAGAACTCGTCGAGTTGCTGCTGCAGTTCGATGTCCGCATTGCTTCGTTCGGATATTTGCCAGAGGCCCGTCAGCCCCGGTGTTACCGAACGCCGCTTGTCACGAAATTCGCTATCCATCGCTGAGAGGTGATATTCTGGAAACGGACGCGGTCCGACGATGGCCATCTGCCCCGCAATGATGTTTGCCAATTGCGGCAGCTCATCGATGCTCGAAGAGCGCAGCATATGTCCTATAACCGGAAGGACGCGCGGATCGTCCTTGAGCTTGAAGTGGCTCAACCACTCGGCGCGCATGTTAGGGTCATCTCGGAAGACTGCTTCAAGGCGCTGCTCTGCATCCTGATACATCGTCCTCAATTTCAGGACGTGCACCGGCTTGCCGGACCGCCCCTCCCTGGTGTGCCAGAAGAAGACGGGGCCTGGATCAATGGCATAGATTGCAGCCGCTGCAAACGCGATGAATGGGGCGACGACGATCGATGCAGGGATGGCGATTGCGAGATCGAGGATCCGGCGAACCAAGTCCGAGTTGAGTGAACTCCCACTGTTGATAAGGCGAATACCGATCTCTCCGCCGACATCCGCGGGTCGCAATCCGCTTACCTTGAGGCTCGGCGTATCGGACAGCAAAATGACTTCGGCGAACTTCCGACGCATCGCCGCCAAATCGGGTGCAAGCGCGCCTGTGGCGCCTGCAATCACGGCAATGGATGGCCCGCCATCGGGCAATGCCTCCAAACTATCGAGGGAGATGGCCTCCGGCCTGATGCCATACTGCCAGTGGTTCTTGAAATGCGCCACGAGAGCGGGAGTAAGGTCGCCTCCCCCTATGACAACCGCGCGCTCCCCCCAGATTCCAAGTTTCCAGCACAGGCTCCGTGCAAGCCAATGCCCAAATGGCTGAACAATCAGCCCGAGAGCGAGGAACCCAATGACGGCAAGCAGCAGTCGTTCCCCCTCCGGCAGGATAATTGCCCCAAACGCCGCCAGGACAGCCACCTTGACGCCAGCGACCGTGCGCCGCCGCAGATGTTCATGGTCATGCAACCGATACCCAGGATAGAGGCCGGCCGATGTGTAAAGAATAATCGCGGCGAATGCTGCGATCGTGAACGTACGCTCCGCCAGCGTGCCCTCCAAACCACTGGGGAAAAAGGACAGGACAACAAAATAGGCAACCAAATAGCTTGCAATGTCGCCGGCGACCAGGAAGGACGAGGTTGCAAGCCGAGGAAGCCGACTCCGTAGTGCGACGGGCATATACAGCCCTGCCCGGTCGAAGGGATCGGCGGTCTTAGCTGCTATGGGCGGCACGGAACCTGCCGCAATCGCCCGCGACGTCATGTCATTTGATGTGGCTGCCTTCGGCGGCCTCGGTGTCATTGCTGGCGACGCAAATAAGGACATGATGGCTTTACACCTTTGCAGCTGCTTCTTTTGGCGCGCTTGGTCCAAAAACCGCGTCTTCGATCGGAAACTTCCGAAGCCCTAGTCTCTGGAATGCCGTCAGTGAGATGAAGGTCGGCACGACGACCGCATAGCGCCGCCACAGCCGTCGCGGCTCGCATAAAAGACGAAACGCCCATTCGAAGCCGCTTCTTTGAATGATCCTTGGAGCCTGCCGCTTGAGGCCGGCGTGGAAATCGAATGCGGCTCCGACACCGATGAGCATCGATGCTTCCAGACGATCGCGCATGCGCGCCATCCAGAGTTCCTGCTTGGGACTGCTCAGCCCGACCCAGATGATATCGGCGCCCGATCGATTGAGCTGGTCAGCAATCTCCGTTTCCTCCCGCGTCGACAGTTTGCGAAAAGGTGGCGCATAGGAGCCGACGATCCGTGCTTGCGGAAATTTTGCGAGAAGGCGCGCCTGCAGCTGTTCGAGCGTTTCGGCCGTTGCGCCATAAAGGAAATGGCGCAAGCCCTTGGAGCTGCCGGCATCGAAAACGGATAACATCAGGTCAGGTCCATAGACCCTGTCGCTTTCCGCATGACCGGCACGCTTCAATGCCCATACCAACGGCATGCCATCGGGTGTTACGAGGAAGGCCCGGTTATGTATCGACCGGAGCTCGGGATCATCTTGACACCGGACCACGCCGTGCGCGTCGCGAACGCACACATATTCCTTCCTACCGTCTTCGATCGCTTTTTGAATAAATCCGGTGGCACTCTTTAGATTAACTGCCGAAATGCGAACACCAAGGACATTAATAGATTCTGAAGAACCCGTTTGGTTGAGAACTGAATCTTGGCTTCTGTCTGCGGATTGCTTTCTCATGACCTACGCTTTCGCGATCTAAACTGTCATCAGAATATGCTGCCAAGACGATTGCCTCCATACTTGCGGCTCTAACTATTGGACGTAGAAGAGACTTCATGTTTCTACGTCTTACGCCGAGATAGGTTACATATTCGAAGTAAGGCGATGTACCCTCACTGCTTGCCAGGCTGCTCTTTTTGATGAGCGCTGTCCCGAAGAGCGGTTTGACCTCGGCATAGCCGAACGCGGTTCGTCATCGCGCCAAAGCGCAACCGAAAGTGCAGCGCGCCCATGACGCAGACCTCTAAGGAGCGCAATCGCATCGAGCGCTTCTACAGCAAGCTCAAACAGTTTCGACGCGATAAGACAAACTGCTCGTGAACGTCATGGGATTGGCCAAGCTCGCAGCAATCGCAATGTGGCTCAAATAGTTAAATCGTCGCCACGCTCTAGGGAGGCAGCGTCCGCTACCGTTGATCT
Organism: Rhizobium leguminosarum; assembly: GCF_001679785.1. Taxonomy (NCBI): domain Bacteria; kingdom Pseudomonadati; phylum Pseudomonadota; class Alphaproteobacteria; order Hyphomicrobiales; family Rhizobiaceae; genus Rhizobium; species Rhizobium leguminosarum. The sequence goes on along the minus strand of NZ_CP016293.1, from coordinate 64,361 downwards.
TCTACCGGAACTGCCGGAAGGTCTGCGGCAGAACCGTCGATATGCTTCTTTACAACGCGGCGAGAAAAGCCAGGGACCCTGCGGGGCGGCCCGCTTATGAGATGAATATGGTGCATGCATCTTGCACACCGGATCGATCCAAGCCGGGTCAGCCGACGGAGCAAGCTGGATCTCATAGAGGGGACTTCCCCGGCTACAGATCTAAGCGCCACCGTTCCGAGGTCTCGCACCAGCGGCCGGACTTAGTCGCCCACTCAGACACGGTCTGGAACGAGACATCGATATCACGCTCGGCAAGCAGATTGTCGACATAAGGAAGGATCAGCGGAAACGGAAAGTGTAGTCACACCCACATGCCAGATGATCTCGACGGAAAGCGGTGGCGCTTGAAATGCTGCGAAATGGGTTGGTCGAATCGATACGGTCGACCTCCCATTACCATTCAATCAGCACCAATTGTTAAGGCGAGGCCGCCCAAAATTGCCAAATTCAAAAAAAAATGGCGATTCCGCATTTGGCGGGAGCAATTCAGCCACGCCCATCAGGTTTTTCTAAAGTTTTCAATGCACGCATGTCGCTATGGTTGCAGAAAGAATAACTCGCGGCAAGCGAGATATTAATACTGCCACATTTTGGGCGACTCCAAATTCACCAAATATTTCAAAACGTAACTTTGGATCGATTCGGATATTGTGGCAGCAATAAGGCTATGCTTCTCAAGCACTTACTGTTGCGTTGCTGTTGCGCCCTCAAAAATGTCACCCTATAACCTGCCGCCGTAACGCTGGATTAACCACAAATATTAACGGGCGGGGGTTGAGGAACAAGATCATGACAACATACTACGTAGCAACGACTGGCAGCAACGGCGGTAACGGCAGTACCTCCTCTCCCTTCCGCACGATCAGCGAGGCGATGTCGGCGAACCTTAGACCCGGCGACGAGGTCGTGGTGAAGGCGGGGACCTACAACGAGGCTATTAACATCGACACGGACGGCTCGGCGGCAGCCGACATCACGCTGCGCTCGGAAGTGCCCGGCGGGGCGCTGATCCGGCCGCCCGCGGGCTCGTGGAACGCGATCAGTGTCAACGCCAACTACGTGACAGTCGACGGCTTTGACATCGGCGGCGCCAAAGGCGACGGCATCGAAGCGAACAATGTCCACCACGTCCAGATCCTCAACAACAAGGTCCACGGCAGCGGAGAGTCCGGCATCCAGTTCAACCAGTCGGACTTCATCAGAATCGAAGGCAACGAGACCTACAACAACGCGTCGACGGGCTGGTTCTCGGGCATCTCGATCTACCAGAACCGGAACATCACCGGCGATACCTCGACCGACGGCTACCGGACGATCGTGCGGGACAACATCTCGCACGATAACGTCACCAAGTCGGGTGAGCACACCGACGGCAACGGCATCATCATCGACGATTTCCAGAGCACGCAGACGAGCGGTCATCCGAACTACACGTTCAAGACCCTGGTCGACAATAACCTCGTCTACGAGAACGGCGGCAAAGGCATCCAGGTTACCTGGAGCGACTCCGTCACGGTGAAAAACAACACCGCATACCACAACAATCAGGACCCGGCGAACAGCGGCACCTGGCGCGGTGAGCTCAGCAACTCGGCGTCGAGCAACAACATCTGGGCCAACAACATCGCCGTAGCGGACCCATCGGTGAACAAGAACAACACTGCGATCGATAACACGTCGACCGACAGCTACACCAACAACAACGTCGTCTGGGCCAACAACATCACCTACAACGGCACGGCCGGACAGGCATCGGTCAAGACCGACGGCGGCAACGCGATGCCGAGCGCGGCGAATGGCAACAAGCTCGGCATCGACCCGAAATTCTCGGGGGCAGCGAGCGACAACTTCCACCTCGGCTCCGGCTCGGCGGCAATCGACAGCGGAACCGCCAAATACGGCGTCGGGTCGGTCGATCTGGACGGCCACGCGCGCGTCGTTGGAACTGTCGACATGGGTGCCTACGAATCCGGCTCCAGCTCGACACCGGGAACGCCAACCACGCCGACGCAACCGGGGACGCCAACCGCCCCGACGCAACCAGAAACGCCAACCACGCCAACCACGCCAACCACGCCAACGCAACCGGAAACGCCAACCGCCCCGACGACACCGACCACGCCGACGAAGGTATTCACCGGCACCAACGGCAATGACATCCTGCCACATACCGGTCGGTCCAACGGCGGCAACGAAACCTTCAAGGGTCTCGGCGGTAGTGACGTGTTGAAGGGCGGCGCCGGCGCGGACATCCTCGACGGCGGTTATGGCAACGACACCGCCAGCTATGCAGGCTCCGGCGCGGTCAACGTCAACCTGGCGACCAAGGCCGCATCGGGCGGGCAAGCCGCCGGTGACAAGATTGCCAGCATCGAAAACTTGACTGGCTCCAGCTACGGCGATGTGCTGACCGGCGGCAATGGCGGCAGCAACGTTCTCAATGGCGGGGCTGGGGCGGACAAGCTGGATGGCGGCGCCGGCGGGGACATCATCATCGGTGGTGCCGGAAGGGACATCATGACCGGTGGCATCAGCGCGGATACGTTTGTCTTCAAAGCGCCGACGGAAGCCGGGTCTGGCTCGAACCGCGACGTCATCACCGACTTCCAGCATGGCGTCGATAAGATCGACATCGCGGCGATAGATGCGAATGGCTCTGGGCTGGGCAATGGAACCTTCCATTTCCAGGCGCAGGAGAATGCCTTGTTCGACCATAAGGCTGGCGCGCTCGCCTGGCACTATGACGACCAGGCTGGATCCGCGAACGACGCTACCGTTATCCAGGGCGACCTGAACGGCGACGGCATTCATGATTTCGAGGTTCAGCTGAAGGGCCTCGTCCACGTGGGCGCAGGCGATTTTCTCCTGTAATTATTACCCGTTGCGGCGGTCGTCCGATCGCCGCAACAATCGTGCTGGGCGAGTTTCCTCATCTCGATCCAGCGGTAATAGCGCCGCTTCACCGAGCGATAGTCGCCAAGCCGCTCGGGCAGATCTCGCCGGTGCGGAACATCGCTCGTCGCGTCGCCCTTTTGTTACTCGGGCGGCGCGACTACGCTTTCGGTGTCCGCCCCAACCTTCTGAAGATCCTGTAAACTGCCAAATTCTCCCGAAGGCATGATCTCCGGATGTATTCGGAAGCTCTTGTCGTTCAAATTGCCGGTGTAGCGGTTATGCGCGAACTGCACGTATCCAGGCCCATGGTCAGGAGCGTAGACATAGGCTGCAAGCCCGTTGCTACTGTCGATCGACACGATATTGCTCTCGATACGATTGGGACGTGCCCATGGCGGACGCCAACCCCTGCCCGTACCGTCATCAACGCGAAAAGCCGCGCCCGATCCATGCGTGATGACGTTTCCCGTCACCAAGTTGCTCCAGCCGCCGTTGATGCCGATCGCCGATATATTGTCCGAGAGCGTATTTCCTTCGATGCGCACACCACTGGCCTTGCCATCCGTGTAGATCGCCCAACTGATAGGCGTCGGCCATTCATTGATATTTTCATATCCGAAAGGCCAAAACGTCCCATCGGCCCTGTTCATAAGTTGACCTGTCCCGGTGACCAGATTGTAGCGGATGCTGCTGTTCAGGAGGTCTGCCTGCTCGCCCATCAGCTTGATGGCACCGCCATCTGCCGTCTGCTGATTGGCATTGCGGATCTCGTTATGTTCGATGACTGCGTCGTGGACTGCGTCTTGTGCTCCCCACAGTGAGCCGCCGGCGATACCGAACTGCGCAGTATTCTCGACCAGGTTATGAGCGATCCTGATATTGTCGGCCGCCTGGAACCATATACCCGCGGTTTCAAAGTAGACCCTTCCAATGTCATGAATATGGTTCGAGAGGATTTTGGCACCGTCGGATTTGCCGAAGCTGCCATAGGTCGTGCCAACGTAAATCCCGTTGCCAGCCACATCTCCAATCACGTTGCCGGCAATCAAGACATCTTTGCTCTCGGAAACATGGATGCCGACGCCGACATTGTCGATGGAGTTGCCGAGCAGCCGAACACCGTCCGAGTGATCGAGCCGTATGGCCCCAAAGCTTCTGGTGTCGGTACCGAACTTGCCGCTGCCCCGCGGATCCCCATCCCGAAACTGGAGCCCCGACACAACCATCCCGTCGGCTCCATCCAGCCTGAAGAAGGTCGGCAGGATGCCGGCCACAGCCGTAGAACTTGTTAGTAGCCCATCGGTCGGGATATAATCGAGTTGACCCTTGGTGCGGTCGTACCACCACTCCCCGGGCGCATCGAGCAGCGCCGCCGCCCCGGTCAGAAAATAGCGGCTGCCTTCCGCGGTGAAAAAGTAGCCTGTGCCTTGGGTATTTATCGCCCGGTTCGCGGTATCGATTGAAACCACTGGGAGAGTGTCACTGCCCCACTGGCTGCCGGGGTGAAAACCACCGACGATGTGGGCGACAAGGCCTGCTGCATTTTTTGAGATCGGAAGATCGCCGGCATGGAAGCAAAAGCGCGTGTTACCATGCCATAAGTCGTCGTCCTGCGTGCACTTAGCCGCGAAAAGCCACCCTTTGCGCGGGTCTCCATCGAGTGGAGCGTTGGGAAAGCGAGCCTGCGTCTGGCGCGCGCCGCCGACGAAAAGATCGCCCACATCCCGGCCCGCAGGCAGCGTCAAAGACGCCTTCCAGCGACCATCGGCCTGCGCCGTCCAATCGCGCACGATCGGGCCGCCGTGCAGAACCGGCGCCTCGTTGCATCTCGCCGCGATGACCAGGCCCGCATCGCGAGCATCGAAGACTATCGGTTCAGCGAGATAGTAATCCCCATTGCCCATTGCGATCGTATTCTGGCCGCCCTTCTGGCGCGCAGCATCCCGCGCTCTTTCAATACTGGCAAAAGGACCGTCTGTACGCCGAGAATTTGCTTTAGGAAGGTGCCCGCTCCAGGTGTCTTTGCCATCGGGAGAAACATAGAATACTGCCCGGGCCGCGGATGCTCCGGTCAATATGTTGCTCAGTGAAGTCCCCTTCAGCTTGTCCGAAAAGGTCGCCGGCGAAGCTTCCGCGCAGGTTGCCTCCCTGACCGCCGTCTGCAGCCTGTCGGGCGCATCTGCGTCCGGACGCACCGGGGCCAGCTTGCTCGGCTGCGGAAAGAGCATCGCAAGCAAAATGCTCAAGATCGGTGCGAAGCGCAGCCTCATGAGGTTTGCAGCTCCGCCGTTCTGCTGTGGGCCGGTGCTCGCAATTGCCGGCCGGGGGCAGTCGAAACAACAACAGGCTTGTATAGAGAGAACATGATGATGGCCGTTGTGAACAGAACGAAAATCGCGTCATTCTGGATCAGGAAGATTGTCTCGGTCAGGTTCATCACCAAAATCACAACCGTGAAGACGTTCAACCAGAGCCAGCCATAACGCGGGTCCCCGCATTGGAGGGCCGCGCCTTGGCGGAGTGCCTGCAAAAGCATCAGAGCGAACAAAGCCATTCCGCTTGTTCCGAAGCTCAGCAGCGTATCGCGGAATCCATTATGGGCGTGGGGAGCCATCCATTGGATCTTTGACCAGATAATCCAGGCTTCGGGATTCGCCTCTGTCCAAAACGCTTGGTAGCCGAAGCCGAGCAGCAGATGATCGGCGATCTGACCATCGACCAGCTCCCACAAGGGCACTCGGCCCGTCAGAGTGGCATCCTTGCCAAGCGCCTCAAGGAATGGGACCAGGAACTCGTGAAGCAAAAGGAGGATCCCGACGAAGATTTGAACGAAAAACAGGATGAAGACAATGCGACCGACGCCACGGATTCGCTGCAACATGGAGTAGAACCCGATCAGGCAATATGCCGATACCGTCGCAATTGTCGCGGTCATCGATCCGGAAAGGAAGAGACAAGCCCCGCCCGCCATCAGCAAGATCAAAGCGGTTCGCCGCAAGCCTCGGTTGCCGTCCATTACGACGGCGGTCGACACCAGTATCATCATGCCGGCGTACCAACCAAGGCTGTTCTTGTGGATGAATATGCCACGCACCGCGCTGTCCGTGGGCATGCGAGCGAGCCCCGGTGACACTAGAAGAAGCAACAGGCTAAGGACGATACATGTTCCGAAGGTGGCAAATGCGATGAGAAGCAACTGCCTCGGTGTAAAGCGCATGGCCAACACATAAGCCAGAAGTACGGTGAAGAGCAGGCCGATGGCACGCCTGAAAGTCGTCGACGGGCCAACCGACCAGAAGACAGACACGAAGGGCATAGCGACCATTAGGGGGACAAACCAATTTCGCTTCAGCGCTATGATGAATTGCGGAGAATTTCGTGCCAGCATCAGCAATGTAAACCCGTATACCGGTAAACAAAGCAGACGCAGTATAGACCTGGCATGATCGCTCAGGCCTCCGTCGGCATCCGCCAGCATGAGCGGGAAAAGCGCGCCTGTCTGAAGAAAAAGGCATAGGCCGGCGCCCCAGCACTCTATTGCCCGCCAACTGACAGTCGGCCCATTCGCTATTCTAAGCGTATACGCTCTCATTACCCGTCCCGACTTGCTTGGACAGATGAGAGGCTGTTGATCGCGGCAATTTGGAAAGACATGGGTCCCCTTTCATAGCTGCGCTGCTTACCAACGAACAATCATCCCGCCATATCCCCGGTCAACCAACGCAAACGAAGGCGGGGCTAAGCCTAACGTCCATACCCACCACCCAAGGACGTCGTTTGGATTAAGCTTACGGTCTACCCCTCCCCCAAAAGTTGGTGCTGGGGCCTACGACATTGCCCATAAGAGGAGATGTCACCCGTGACCAATCACCGGTAGCTTGACGATGAAAGCATACCGCGAAGCACGTCGCGCCGAGCCGCAGTTTCCGGTGAAGTGAGGCAATAATTCTGGCGCAGCCGGCTGTTGGCAGGTGACGCTTAGAAGGGTTGGGATTGCAATGGTTCTGCGTCATGGTCCTGGTTTTGTACGTTATATAAAGGGAGCGTCACGCGTTGCAGCGTTGTCGGCGGTGACCCTACCGGCTCAAGGCGAAATCCTGATCGAGCTGAACTCCTTCCATCAATTCGCGCTGCCAAACGCGCGAGCGTTCGCAACTCTGGCGCACCGACGTGTCGCCCAGCGACGCGCTTGAGGGGTGTCATGGAGCGGCCGACATTCAGCGTCCTTATCAACAACTACAACTACGGTCGCTTCGTCGAACGAGCGATTGACAGCGCCTTGAGCCAAGAGGCGTCCAATGTCGAGGTAATCGTCGTCGACGACGGCTCGAGCGATCAGTCGCGCTCTGTTCTCGACGGCTATGACAAGCGGGTGACGGTGCTTTTCCAGGAGAACCAGGGACAGGCCGCCGCCATAAATGCTGCTGTGAAGTTAAGCAGTGGCGACATCCTCTGTTTTCTCGACGCCGATGACTGGTGGGCGCCAGGTAAGCTGTCGGCAACAGCCGCTGCTTTCCACTCCAATCCTCAGGCATCGCTTGTTTATCACCGACTTCAGCCAACGCAGACCGATGGTTCTCCAGCCTTCAAGCCAATCCCTCGGACCCTGTGTTCAGGAAATTTGTCGCCACGGCTCGCCAGATCGGCTGGTTGGTGGCCCTTCCCGATGACATCAGCTATCGCTGTAAGGCGTAGCGCGTGGGATGCTGCAGGGGATATTCCCGAGCAGTTCCGCATGTCTGCAGATGCCTGGCTCACAGGCATCTACCCATTTCTGGGGGGCGTTGTCGCCTTGTCGGATCCACTCGGGTTCTATCGGATTCACAACAACAATTGGTATCGGCCAGTCGATGACGCCGCCATGCTGCGAAGGCGGATGGCCCATTGGCAGGCTACCGTTGAAGCGACGAACCGGTTTCTTTCTGCGCACGATCTGGCGGGAAGGCTGCGTCTGACCGATCACTATCCGTACCGGGTGGCCTCAGCCAGGCTGCAGGGCGCCGATACACGCACTCGGTTCAGACTTGCTGTGGAAGGGCTCTTTTTCGCCGGAGAACCAAACTTGCTGAGGCGGACGCGTGATGCATTGCGCACAGCCTGCGACCTGCCTCGACTTGGTCAGGATGTCGGCGTGTCGGAGTCGGCACGATGAAGGCGCTGCTGCTGGTTTCCGAACTGGAGGACTACACCATCGCCTTCGCTAGCGGCGTTGCGCGACACGCGCACGTCGTCCTAGCGGTTCCGCGCCGGCGCTACGCACATCTTGCTCCATGGATCGATCCGGCTGTCGATCTGCACCTGATGGACTGGCCAAGGCACCGCTCGCTCTCCAATCCCTGGTTCCTGCACCAACTCACACGTCTTATCCGGCAGGAGCGGCCGAACGTCATTCACCTTCTGAGCAACTCGACGCTCTGGTTGAACTTTGCCGCGCCGTTCTGGCGCCCGATCCCGATCGTGACCACCGTCCATGACGTGGAAGTGCATCCCGGCGATTCCGACACCCGCACGCTGCCCGCCTGGGCTCCCCAATTGATGGTGCGGCAATCGGGTCATGTCGTCGTCCATGGCGAAGGGCTGAAACGAATGGTCCTCGAGCGATATTCAAAATCGCCTGATTGTGTCCATGTCCTGTCGCATCCCGCCATTCATCGCTACGCGGAACTCGCTCGGCGGCACAAGATGGCGCGGCGCGGCGCAGATGGAACTTTGCGCGTTCTGCTTTTCGGACGGATTTTTGCTTACAAGGGATTGGAGCATCTGATCCGTGCCGAGGCGATGCTCAAGGACCTGCTCCCCAATCTACGCATCACGGTCGCTGGCCGCGGCGATGATCCGTGGATCTTCCAGCCCCTTATGGGGGACGCCGGCCGCTATGATATTCGCAACCGCTTTATCGAGGATATGGAGGTCGCCCAGCTCTTTCTGGATGCCGATATCGTTGTCCTTCCCTATACGGAAGCCTCTCAAAGCGGCGTCCTCAATCTTGCCGCGGCATTTGGCAAACCGGTTATCGTGACTGATGTTGGCGAATTGCGAGCCACCGTTCTGCCAAACGGACTGGGAATGGTGGTTCCACCGGGAGATGTGGAGCAGCTCGCGCGGGCCATCTGGACATTGGCGGAAAATAACGAGCTCAGAAGCAGTTTCGGGACCAGCGCGCTTGCATGGGCTACAGGTCCGAATTCGCCTCAACAGGTCGGAGCACAGGCTGCGGCCGTTTATCGTAAGGTGGTCGGGGCATGCTGATGAACGCGCTCACGGATGGGAATCGGGTAGCGACGCGCAACGCAGCAGCAACCGTCCGCCACTACGTCCCGGGCGGCTGCGAAAACGGTGGCGGAATTGGCAGGCTGGTCGGTTATATATCGAACACCGCGAAGGAGGCCGGCGAAACACATCTCGTCACCGACACCAGAGGGCCTCGGTGGTCCTCCGTTGCGTCGCCTGTGCGTCTGCTCGGCGCCGTCTTGATGATGGCGAAGGACCGTATAATTGCTCCGGCACGCATTCACCACATTCATGTCGCGGGTCGCGGCAGCACCGCAAGAAAACTGATCCTGACCGAGGCTGCCCGTCTCCTCGGGTGCTCTCACATATTGCACCTGCACGACTACGACTACGCGAGCGACTTTGCCGCACGCTCGCCACGTCAACAAATGCTTGTACGCCGGATGTTCCAACATGCCGACCAGGTCGTGGCACTGGGCCAGCGCGACCGCGTGACGCTAACGACGCTTCTCGGCGTGGAAGCGCGCCGCGTCGTCGTCATCGGCAATTGTGTTCCCGACCCCGGGCCGCGCAATGTTCATGTCGGCGAGATGCCGTTGATCATATTTCTCGGCCGGCTGAGCGAACGCAAAGGCGTTCAGGAGCTTCTGCTTGCCTTAAGTCATCCGATCATGAAGGAGCTCCGGTGGCGAGCCGTGCTGGCAGGCGACGGACCTGTGGAAGACTACCGGCGCCAGGCTGCCGCTATGGGACTTTCGGATCTGGTGAAAATGCCGGGCTGGCTTGGCGCCGACGAGGCGCAAGCCTTGTGCACACGGGCAGATATCCTGGTCTTACCTTCGCATGCCGAGGGCTTGGCAATGGCTGTGGTCGAAGGGCTTGCCCATGGGCTCGCCGTCGTCACCACGCGCGTCGGCGCGCATGGCGAAGTCATCTCCGACGGTGAAACCGGCGTCTTCGTACCTGTCGGAGACAAGGATGCCCTGGCTGCGGCGCTGGCTAAGCTCGTCACCGACCCGGAAGTCCGCAACTATCTGTCGGCTAAGGCCCGCGCTCATTATCTCAACAATTTCAGTATGAAGGCTTACATGCGATCGCTGGACAAACTCTACGACGCTATCTCCGCGCAACCTCAAACAACGGCTGGTGAACGATGACTATTTCGACTGTGCCGCCAGACCGAAACACCTCGCTCTCGTCGATGCGCTACGATCCCCGGCTTCAGGTAGAGACTCGTTCGGACGACCTTGATCTGACTTCAGGCCTGCGCCTTATCCGGCGACGGATGGCCATGATAATGGCCATCGTCATGCTCCTTATGGCGGTTGCCGCAACCGTGATTTCGGGATTGAAGCCGACTTATCATGCCGAGTCCCGGCTGATCATCCACACGCCTCTGGCGACAAAGCTCGGCACCGACGAGTCCGGCCGCAACGATCCGCTGGACGCCACATCTGAGACCGAACGGCTTCTTTCCAGGAGCATCGCAGAGCGGGTAATCCGCGACCTGCGGCTCAATGAATGGCCGGAATTCAATCCGGCTCTGCAAGAAGTCTCGTCTATTGGCAAGATCCGATCGATGCTGCGCAGTTGGATCGACAGCGAAAAACCGTCCTTGCCGATACGGGACAGCATCGAGCCGATAATCCCAAGGTACTACAAGGCCCTCCGCGTTTGGCGCGATGGCCAGGGTGACGTCATTCAGATTGGTTTCGATGCGAGCGACCCCGAACTGGCCGCCTCGGTCCCGAACCGGCTCATCAGCATCTACCTCGAAGAGCGGAAGGACAGTCTGCGCGGTCGAGTGGACGCAGCAGAAGAATGGCTTCTGCTGCGCATCGATGAACAGATGGGGCGCGCCAAGGCAGCACGCGATGCCGCCGACGTGTACCAGAAAGCTACCGATGTTGCCTCAAATGACGACGATCAGGTTGAACAGATCAAGTCGATAATGGAGCTGGGCGAGCGGCGGACAAAAATTGAACAAAGCCGCGCTGAAGCGAGAGCAACGATATCCGCACTCGAAGCAGCCGACGACCCCTCGCTCGTCCTGCAGAATATGGTCATTCCCGACAGCATTGTTGCAATGCAACGCGAGCTTCGTGCGCAGGAGCAAGATCTCGAGCGCCTTCTTGGGACATATGGCAACACCGCCGAAGCCGTGGTCGACGCGCGCGCCAAGATCCTTAAATCTCGCACCGATCTCAGCCTTGCAACCGATCGATATCTCCAATCGATACACGCCAAGCTTGCGGCGCTCGATCATGAGGACGACGCAATCCGGACGGCATTGGCGGCCGCTCATGAGAAACGCACTCGCTCTGCCCTGGCGCAAACCGAGTTGGCCCGACTCCAGCGCATGGCTGACAGAGAGCAAACGGCGCTGGACAAGCTCGAGGAGCAGCGCCGTGGCCTGGCTGCGCAAGCCATGTTGCCGGGCGCGGAACTGGAAGTCTTGTCACCGGCCGCGGTGCCGCTGGCGCCTCAGGGACGCGGGCGGCTTTTCTATTTGATCGGCGCCCTTTTGGCTTCGGTATCGATCGCGGTGACGGCCGCTTTCGTGGTCGAGATGTTGGACAACTCAGTCCGCAGCTTCGACCAGATGGCCGGAATGTCGCGTATCGTACCCGCTGGATTCATCCCGCACCTGAAACGGAAAGACCGGAGAGATCCGTCGATGCTCTTCGGGAGCATCCAAGACGGGATGTTTGACGAAGCAATTCGCTCCGTCATGACTTCGCTCAAACAATCCAATGGCGGAAAGTTGCCCAACAGTATCGTTGTGACGTCGGCTCACAGCGGAGAGGGTAAGTCGCTTGTCGCCAGATCCCTGGCAATCGATCTCGCCGCCAGCGGGATTCCGGTGCTGCTTGTCGATGGCGACCTCAGACTCGGAAATCTCGACTCGTTTTTCAAATCGGAGCTAAAGCAGGGGTTGAACGAATTCCTGTGTGGACAAGCCGGAATGCGGGACATCGTCCATCACCATCCAAGCGGCATCGACTTCATCCCGGCTGGCAATGCCAGTCTCCATCGGCGCGTTCGTTTGGCTGATGCGGCGGACATCGTCGCGATGGCCGCCTCACTCGGCCAGATCGTCATCTTCGACAGCGCGCCGGTGCTCGCCTCGGCTGATACGATGCATCTGACAGCGTTAGCGGAACGAACGCTGGTGGTCGTAAAATGGGGAAAGACGAGCCGTCGCGCCGTAGAGTTTTGCCTACATCAGCTGAAGACCGCGCGCAACGTAGAGATCGCCGTTGCCATAAATAACGTCAATCCGAAACAACACGCAATGTACAACTTCAGCGATTCAGAACTGTTTGTGAGCTCACTGAGGAAGTACCACGAGTTCACATGAACCCGAACAGCAGTCCGCCTGATTCCGAAATAAATTACGGAGACCGCATTGAAAAACGAAAATAAAGTCGCGCTGGTTACAGGTATAACGGGTCAGGACGGTGCGTATTTGGCCGAATTACTCCTGGAAAAGGACTATATTGTTCACGGCCTCAAGCGACGCTCATCGTCCTTCAACACCAGTCGTATCGAGCATCTATACGAGGATCCCCATGTCGAGAATCCTCGCTTTATTCTGCATTACGGGGACATGACCGATTCAACGAACCTCATCCGCGTCGTTCAGGAAACGCAGCCGGACGAAATCTATAATCTCGCCGCACAGAGCCACGTTCAGGTCTCTTTCGAGACGCCGGAATATACGGCTAACGCCGATGGAACCGGCACCCTTCGGCTGCTTGAAGCCATTCGCCTCCTGGGTCTGACCAAGAAGACCCGCTTCTATCAAGCGTCCACCTCAGAGCTCTACGGCAAAGTTCAGGAAGTCCCGCAGAGCGAAACGACGCCTTTCTACCCTCGATCCCCCTACGCGGCTGCCAAGCTCTACGCCTATTGGATTGTGGTTAATTATCGCGAGGCATATGGCATGCACGCCTCGAACGGCATTTTGTTCAATCATGAAAGCCCGATCCGCGGCGAAACATTCGTGACGCGCAAAATCACCCGGGCGGCGGCTGCGATCCATCTTGGGCTGCAGGAAAGGCTTTATCTCGGCAACTTGGACGCCAAGCGCGACTGGGGACATGCACGAGAATATGTCCGTGGCATGTGGCTGATGCTGCAACAGGACGAACCGGAGGACTATGTCCTTGCAACCGGCGAAACGCACTCGGTTCGTTCCTTCGTTGACAAAGCCTTTGCCCAGGTGGGCATGCCGATTGATTGGCGTGGGAACGGGGTTGAGGAAAAGGGATACGATAAGACATCCGGTCGGTGTGTGGTGGAGATCGATCCGGCTTATTTCCGTCCGACTGAAGTTGATCTTCTGATCGGCGATCCGACGAAGGCGCACACGAAGCTTGGCTGGAAACATGAGACCAGTCTTGATCAGCTGGTCGCGGAGATGGTTCGCGAGGATCTGAAAGTCATGGCACGAAATGTTCCGTCAGCCGGTGTCACCAAAGGTTTTGCCTATGCCTGAGGTGATCTACAGCCTTGCCGGAAAAAGGGTCTATGTCGCGGGCCACCGCGGCATGGTGGGCTCTGCGATCGTGCGACGTCTCGCTTCCGAAGGCTGCGAGATTTTGACGGCCACCCGCGCCGAGGTCGATCTCAGACGGCAGGAACAGGTGGAGGCCTGGATGAGTAAGCATCGTCCCGACGCTGTCTTCCTGGCTGCTGCGAGGGTCGGCGGTATTCTCGCGAACGCTACCTATCCGGCCGACTTCCTTTACGACAACTTGATTCTCCAAGCGAACGTCATCCACGCCGCCCATAGAACTCACGTCGAAAAACTGATGTTTCTGGGCTCGTCCTGCATCTATCCGAAATTCGCCGATCAGCCGATCGTTGAGGACTCACTTCTGACCGGATCGCTTGAACCCACGAATGAATGGTATGCGATCGCCAAAATTGCCGGATTAAAGCTCTGTCAAGCCTATCGCAAACAGCACGGTAGAGATTTCATCTCAGCCATGCCTACCAATCTTTACGGTCCAAGCGACAATTTTGACCTCGGGTCAAGCCATGTCATGCCGGCGCTCATACGCAAGACGCATGAGGCCAAGGTCAACCAGCAGCAAGAAATATGCATCTGGGGTACCGGCACGCCGCGGCGCGAATTCCTGCACGTTGACGATTGCGCCGACGCCTGCCTCCATCTCATGAAAACCTATTCCGCCGAAGGTCATGTGAACGTAGGTTGTGGCGAAGACATTACCATTCTCGAATTGGCATACCTCGTCTCCAAGATCGTTGGTTTCGAAGGCAAGATCACGCGCGACCTCACCAAGCCGGATGGCACGCCACGTAAACTCCTGAGCGTCGACAAGCTTCGCACTCTCGGCTGGTCTCCTCAGATAGGTCTGAAGGAGGGCATCGCAGATGCCTATCGCTCCTTCCTTGATGGCCATCATCTCGAACGCCGCGACACAGCTGTGTCCGGCGACTTGATCGGTCAAAGCGACATCAGTTTCGAGAAAGCGAAGAGTTCGGCACCGCACGCGCCCACGCTCTCGACCGTTGCGCATCATCCCTCGCCATAGGGAATTTGCACGAGGGATAACAGGGTTTTGTCTCGGGGGACGCATATGCTGCGACGGCGCAAATAATGCAGCCTGTAGAAATCAGGATTGCAGCGCTCATTTTCCTGATAGTCGTGTGGGTGGTGATTATCGGTGCGGCAATGGATTTTTTCGCGGTCGAAATGCCGATATCGCTTGTCGCGCTATTAGGCAGATAGTCCACATCGGATGGCTCCACCGGGCCTCACCTTCGGCTGGACTGTCGCACGACAATCGCTGCAGTAAAGTCGACAGGCGAAGAGAAGAGCCGGACGGAACCCGCCTCAGTTGATTGGCGGTTCCGCATCGATGCGACCCGGCGGCAAACTTGGCTGACCGAGCCCGAAGAACGCGCGCGCGGTCAAGCATGCGTCGTCCCCTGGGACGCAGGCGCGGCAGACGTCAGGCCGAAGATCGTACACTTGACAGGATGTCTCTGAACCGACGCGACCGACCAATGCGGAGCAGCGCGCACCGTCGCAACGCATTCCTTGCTGGTTCGCGGCTACGAATTGCGCCGGCAGCAAATCGAGAGCAGCGTCTGTTTCGGTGGAAAACCTGGGCCAGGTCGGCGAGAAGGAGCAGCAGGCTCCGCAGCCTTGGCAATCGAAATCGATCAATGATGTCATGGCCCGCTCCTACCACACAGCCCGCCGAGAGCAAAGCCTTCGCACGATTTACCGCCGCCGTTGAAGATAGGGCGGCTGGCGTTCTCCTGCAAACCAGTCGCCGCACTCGTCGACTTTCCTGACGAGGCCGGGAATGCGGCGCGGCATTTCCAACAGGCGGCGCGACCTGTCAGCTGGCCTCGAGAATCATGTTGAGGGGCGTCTGGGCCGCACGCCGGATATGAGTGAAACCGCCTGAGCGGATCACCTCGGCCAATCGCCGCTCTCCCGCTTGCGCACCGAGTGCCAGCCCTGTCTCCTGCGCAAGCGAGGTCGGAACGCAGATCATCGTCGAGGCTGAGTAGTAGAGCCGTCCAACCGGATTGATGTTCTCCTCCAGCGTATCTCCGGCCATTGGTTCGACCACCATCCAGACGCCGCCCTCTTTTAACGCCTTTCGGATATGAGCCGCAGCGGCTTTCGGGTCGCCCATATCGTGCAAGCAGTCGAAGCAGGTGATCAAATCGAAATCCCGGCCGTCGAAATCCTGCGCCCGGCCGACCTCGAAGTGCAGGTTCGTCAACCCGTGTGCCTGGGCGTGCGCGGACGCAGCGGCAATCGAGCCTGGATGGAAGTCGTAGCCCACGAACCGGGAATTCGGAAACGCCTGCGCCATCAGGATCGTCGATAGCCCGTGCCCACATCCGACGTCCGCCACCTTCGCACCCGTTTTCAACCTGTCGGTCACACCCTCGAGCGCCGGCAGCCAGTCCTGCACAAGGGCGTTGACATAACCCGGGCGGAATAGTCGCGCGACGGCGCAGAACATGCAGCCGGCCTGATCGCCCCAGGCAACGCCTCGGCCGGTTTTGAAGGCGGACTGCACCTTCGGCTGGTTCTCGACCATCGCAGCAGCGGTATCGAACGCGCCAATCAGATTGACCGGGCTGTCCGGCTCGGCAAATACGAAGGCCTGTTCGGGCGTCAGCGAGAACAA
The DNA here is from genome assembly GCF_001679785.1 of Rhizobium leguminosarum. Taxonomy (NCBI): domain Bacteria; kingdom Pseudomonadati; phylum Pseudomonadota; class Alphaproteobacteria; order Hyphomicrobiales; family Rhizobiaceae; genus Rhizobium; species Rhizobium leguminosarum. Next base: position 48,006 of record NZ_CP016293.1, on the reverse strand, counting down.
TCCTCGCTCATGGTGCACATAACCCGAGGCAGCCTGTGCCGCCAGCCACTCGCGGACATAACGAGGTGCGCATCCCGAGGCATCGGCAAGTTCGTCGGCCTTCACCGGCCCGATCTCCTTCAGCGTCCTGTACAGCCCGAGAGCATCTCCGATCCGGACCAGCGGCACGCTGACCGCTCCGCCGAGGTCGCCAAGGACGCGGCCCACGAGTTCATTGAGCGTTGTTTCGTTGATTTCCGTCATGTGAATTCCTCCCGGTCCTCGGATGGCGTCCTGCCATCCGCGATGCCAAGGATGAAGCTTGCCGTCTCGGCGAGCATGAGGCGGTTGTCCCGCGTCTGCGAAGAAATCCCGCTCCTTCGAGGGACACATGTCCCATAGGCATCGGAGGAGGTGCCTATCCACCTGCAGAAGCGGGACTATCGGGAGAGCGCGACGACGATCGCTTGCGAGCGGCTATGTACGCCGAGTTTGCTGAAGATCACCGACAGCTGGTTTCGCACGGTCTTTGCACTCTTGCCAAGCCGTTCTGCGATCGCACGGTTGCCTAGCCCCTCCGCGACAAGGTCGAGAAGGGCGGCCTCGGCGGGTGTCAGACCGGCCTCACTGACCGCACGCGGCCGCACCGACCGATCCTGCCCGAGAAAGGCGGCAAGTTCCGTTTGAAATACATTCCAAGCGGGCTCGTCCGGCAAGAGCACATGGTTCTTGCTCTCAAGCGGCACGAAGCGCGCGCCCGGAATCGCGGCGGCGAGCTTGCAACCCTGGTCAAACGGCACGCGCATGTCACCGCGGCTGTGTGCGATCAGCGTCGGGACGCGCAGCATCGCCGCAAGATCCAGCACGTCGATCCCCTGCATCTGCCAAAGCAGTTGTGCGGCGACGTCAGCCGCTGCCGTTTGCCGCTCGAGATCGCCCCACCAGCGATGCTGTTCAGGCGTGCCGTCGGGGATAAAGAGATTGGTGAAGAACCGGCAAAACGCCGGATTATCGCGTCCCCAGCCGACGCGAACGAAATTGACAAGGGTCTCGGCTTCCAGCCGCTCCGCCTCGGTCTGGGCTCTGGCGCGGGCACCCTGACCATAGGCGTTCAAAAGCACCAGATGCGATACTCGCTCTGGATACTTGAGGGCATATGCGATAGCGAGCGCGCCGCCCTGCGAAAGACCGAGGAGGACGAAGCGCGGCTCCTCGATCGACGCTGCCACGGCAGCTAGGTCTGCGTGCCACGCCTCGACCGAAAGGTCAAAGACATGCCGGTCCGACAGACCGCAGCCGCGCGGATCGTAGCGCACAAACCGGTTGTGGGCGGACAGCGCCTGGAGCCACGGCCGCCACACCGGGCTTTCGAGATCGTAATCGACATGGCTCAGCCAGTGCGCCGCCCGCAGGATCACCTGACCCTGCCCGCAAGACGCCATGGCGATACGGGTGCCGTCCTCGGCTGTAGCGAACCGTATGGTCTGACTGAGTTTCATCGGTCGAGAATATCGCAGCCGAAGATCGCATAACAGACCTATCTCCTACAGCGGCGATCCAATTGCTCCAGCAATGGCCTCCAGTCTATGCGAGGATAAGGCCGACAGCTTTGCCTGCCGCAGCCATGACGGCAGCGTTGGTGTTGCCGCTGACAATCGTTAGCATCAGAGACGCGTCTACGACCCGCAAGCCTCGTGTGTCCCGGACCCTGAGGCTGGTATCCAGGACCCCTTCTGGGTCGCTGTCTTGACCCATCTTGCACGTGCCGACAGGGTGATAGCCGGTTTTAACAGTGCGCTTGCAATGAGCGGCGAGGGCCTCGTCACTTGTCACGTCCGCGCCAGGGAATATCTCTTTTCGATCAGCTCACGCATGGGGGAGGCTTCGAGAACCGTCCGGGCGAACCGGAACCCTGCAATGGTCAGACGCAGGTCATCGGGATGGCCGAAGATCGGGGTGTCGACGATCGGGGTTTCGAATGGATCGTTCGACGCCAACGTCATGCAGCAGATCGCTTTCGTTGGACGGACCCTGCAACTTTGCCCCGCCCAAAGCGGAGGAAATGGCCCGGTCGAGCTCGACCGCGGGTATGCACAAGGGTCGCAAACACTGCCGCCATGTTTCCGCCGTCTTGATCCAGCAGCATCGACGTGACCGCCAGGCAGGGACGCCGAATCCCGATCGGTCCTGAATCCATGGAAGAATCGCCAACCGTCGATGAGACGGCGAAAGGCCGCAATTTCCGGATAATGTCCAGCATCTCCGATGCATCGCGATTCCTGTTTCCGACGTCATCATCGCCTGCAAGGGATAATCCTCCATGCGGCCGCGGTCACCGCGAACCATGATCCCCGGCCCGGTGCGCTTCATCATCGTAACGGGGCGCGATCCGGCCTCAAAACAAAGCTCTTCGGCCTTGACCTGCGGCTCGAAGGCAAATCCGGCGGCAGTCTGAGCCCGGCTTCGACCCAATATCGCCACGTCACAGCCCGCTCCTCGTCGAGAACCTCCACTTCAAGACCGTGACTACGGTCTGGCTCGCGCTGGCTTATTGTCGCCGGCGTCCGACCGCTCCGCAAAAAGCTGAGACAGTGCTTGCGACGCAGCAATGGCACGGGGAAAGCCTGCCGGAACCGTTATCATATAGATCACTTCCTTGAGCTCTTCCTCGGAAACGCCGATATTGAGCGCATATCCGGCGTGAACCTTCATCAAGTCCATCAGGCCCATTGCCGCAAATGCAGCGACGGCGGCGAGTTGGCGCGTGCGGTTATCGAGACCCGGACGCGACCACACGTCTCCGAGAGCGTAGGCTTCGGTTGCTTCGGCGAGGAACGGAAACTCTTGCCGCATCGCTTCTAAATTTGGCTGTGTCATGCCGTTGTTGAGGCTCCGGATGACAGCAGCACCGCGTTCGCGACGCTCCTCCACAGTCTGAGCGAAGACCACATCCGACGACACGGCCAAGAGCGCCGGCAGTACCCGCGGCTGTAAAGTGTGAGCGGATATTCTGATACATGGAAATCCTCCTTGTTCGATCCATTTTTGTCACAAAGCGAGACCTCCGAATGTCCTTTGAGCCAAAAGTACGGTGGACACGACGGCGAAGCAATTTACGAATGGTGACAAGCTTGGTAAGCTCCGCTGACCAATGGCCATCGATCTAAAACTCGTGTCCGTATTCCTTGCCGTCGCGGAAGCGAAGAGTTTCCGCGGCGCGGCTGAGCGACTCGGCCTCACCCACTCGGCGGTAAGCCAGGCGATCCGACGGATGGAAGACCGGATGGGAGTTGCTCTCATCCAGCGCACGACGCGTAGCGTCAGCCTGACTGAAGCGGGCATGCGGCTTTACGAGCGCGTTGGGCCCGCAGTCGCCGAAGTCGAACTGGCACTGGATGATGCCCAGGATCGAGGGTCCCAGCCGACAGGACTCCTGCGGCTCGCTGTATCGTCGATTGCCGAGCGGTTTATTTCCGGGCCGCTGCTTGCGAGCTTCATACACGCCTATCCGGGCGTGCAAGTCGATGTAAACGTCACCGATGAAGAGTTCGATATCGTCGCCGAGGGTTACGATGCGGGTGTGCGGCTCGGCGAAGTGATTGAGCAGGACATGATCGCGGTACCGGTCTCTGGCAACCAGCGGCAGCTCGTCGTCGCCGCGCCGTCTTACCTGGAACGCTTCGGAACGCCCGCAAATCCATCAGAGCTTTCCAGGCACTGCTGCATCGGCTGGCGTCCGGCGCCGGATGTGGCGCCGTATCGCTGGGAGTTCGAGGAGAATGGTCGGGAATTCGACGTGGCCGTCAATCCGAGGATCACGACAAACGATATGGGGGTCATGGTGCGGACGGCGTGCGCCGGCGGAGGCGTGACATTCGGCATGGAAGAGACGTTCAGGCCGTATCTCGACCGGGGGGAACTGATGTCGCTTATGGAGGACTACCTACCGCCATTCCCAGGATTCTTTCTTTATTTCGCGGATCGCCGAAATCTGCCTCCGAAGCTGCGCGCCCTCGTCGATCACGTGCGTTATCGCTCCGATAGGAATGGAAATGAAATGTCTTTCGAGGCGGGCTGAGGAAGAGGATCGGTCTCAGCCAGTTCCTGTTCGATGCCGGAGCCGACTGATTGAGCGACCGCAGCATCATCAGCGGCAATAGCTTTTCAAGATCCTGCGGCGAGCAGTCATAGTGCCGCCACAGAATTCGGCCCAATCAACCTTGTTCAACAAGCGGATGGCGACAAGATGAGATTGCTGGCTCTCGTGGCTGCGGCCTTTTTGCTGACGGTCTTTCAGACTCAAGCCCAGATCTATGGGCCGTATGATGGATATGACGACTTTGATGGATACGGTTACGACGATCCCTACAGCCCCTATCCGCCACCACTCGATTACGATCCAGCGCCTCCCTATCAAGAGCCCCTGCATGATCGCAGGCAACCGCCGACAGGGCGTGCAAAAGGAACCATCGAAATCGTCACGAGCGAACATACGCTCATTTACACCACCCCTTGGGGCGAGCAATTCGCTTACCCCATCGCGGTCGGCCGTGAGGGCAAGCAATGGTATGGATCTACGCGGGTCGTGTCGAAGCGAGCGCATCCTGAGTGGCGACCCACGGCCGGCATGCGTCAGAAGAATCCTCGGCTTCCAGCGGTCGTGAAGCCCGGCCCCGCCAATCCGCTCGGAACCCGCGCGATCTATCTCGCCGATGGCTTGTTGCGCATCCACGGCACCAACGACCCCTCGTCTATCGGCACCAACGCGTCGAGCGGGTGCTTTCGAATGTACCGTCAAGATGTCGAAGAGCTTTACGAGATCGTGCAGCCGGGAACGAAAGTCATCGTTCGGCGCTAGAGCCTTTCCGGGTTAGATTGAAGCATTCTGCCGGAGCAGGTTTTCGTCAGGGCAAAGGCGATTGGCGACGGGCATACCCCTTGGTACGTCCGAGCCGATCGCCTTTGATCCTGGCGGGAAGATGCCCGGCCCTTCGGGTTGGCTGAAACGGGCCGGCTGATCGACCGGCCGGCTTGGCCGTAGAGCCGGGCTACGACGCGCGCCGGCCGGTCGACCATCCGACTCCGTTTGAGCCAACAGAATGCTTCAATCTAACCCGGAAAGGCTCTTGCTGTCAGCCGATCGATCGCTAATGGATCTCTGCGGATTGGCGTTGGATATCTAAGCGTCGATACGCAACTTGCGCGCCAGAGCCTGAAGCTCCTTGAACCCTTCATAGCGCTTGTCATGAATATGAGGGATCGCCCCTTCTGATGGCAGAAATGTCGTTTCGACCGCCGAGAGTGTCGTCATCGCTTCGCGCACATCCGCAAACAGCCCGCCGGCGACAGCGCCCAGGATGGCGGCCCCCAGCAGAACCGGTTCCTCTGCCTTTGTCGCAATGACCGGCTTGCCGCTCGCATCGGCAAGCAGGTGGCGAACGAAGTCGTGCTGGCCGGCGCCACCGCTGATGACGATGTTTTCGATGGTAACGCCCGCATCGGCCTGCGTCTCGATGATCTGCCTGAGGCCGTAGCCGATACCGCAAAGCCCTGCGACGTAAAGAGAGACCAGGCTGCCGATATCGTCCTCCATCCCGAGACCGGCAATGATTGCGCGGGCATGCGGATCGGCAAAGGGCGCGCGGTTGCCGAGGAACTCGGGAACGACGTGCAGTCCCGTCGCAAGCGTGACGGCGTCGGAAGAACGGCCCGCCTTTCGGGCGGCCATGTCTGCAAGCAAAACCGGCAGCGGAATGCCGGCGCTCTTTGAAAGCTCCCTCGCCTCCGCGGCTGCCGGATGGAACGAGAGAAGATGGTCGATCGCCGCACCGGCAGCACTCTGGCCGCCCTCGTTCAGCCACAGCCCCGGCACCATCGCCGAAAAATAAGGTCCCCAGACGCCGGGCACGAATGACGGTTCTGCCGTCGACGTCATCGTGCAGGAGGAGGTACCAAAAACATAGGCGAGATTGGCTTTCGGATCGGTACCGATGCCGACGGTTCCGATCCCACCCGCATGGGCGTCGATCAGCCCGGCCGCAACCGCCGTTCCCCGCTTCAGGCCAAGTTCGTCTGCTGCTGCCGCGGTCAGTCCCTGACCGAGTGCCGAACCAGGCTCGACGATAGCCTGGCCGATGCGGGCAAACTCTTCGTCGGCGAGAGCGCCGAGGCCGATCTGATGAAAATAACCGCCATCCCAGCGCTTTTCATGGGCGAGATAAGTCCACTTGCAGGTGACCGTGCAGGTCGAACGCGACAGATCGCCGGTCGCCCGCCAGGTCAGGAAATCTGCAAGGTCGAAGAATTGCCACGCGGCATCAAAAACCTCAGGGCGATTTTCCTTCAGCCAGAGAAGCTTGGGCGTTTCCATCTCAGGCGAGATACGGCCGCCGACGTAACGCAGGACGTCATGGCCGAGCGCATTGATGCGCTCCGCCTGCGGGACGGCGCGATGGTCCATCCATACGATGATGTCCCGGTTCGGATCTTCCGAAGGCCCGACGGGAAGCGGCTTGCCGCCTTCGCCGAGGACGACGAGCGAACAGGTGGCATCGAACCCAATCCCCATGACGGACGCCGGTTCGACCCCGGCCGAGGAAACCGCTTCGCGCACTGCCGCGCAAACCGCCGCCCAGATCTCGGTGCTCGATTGCTCAGCCATCGAACCCGGTTCGTGAAACAGGGTGATATTCCGCTTGGCGGACGCAAGCATCCGCCCGGTCAGGTCGAACAGGCCGGCGCGGGCGCTGCCGGTGCCGACGTCGACGCCGATGACATGTTTGGCATCTGCTTCTGGCGTGCGAGATGTGTCGCTCATGGTCTCTCCTTTGAAATCGGCAAGGATCAGGCTAACTGCAGTCTGGGCTGGTGTTTACAGATCCACGCTATTTGGCAGAATCACCAGATCGGACGGTCACATTACGCGGCCGCTACAGCATGAAAAGGACGACGTCGACCACTTCGGCTGCATCAGTCTGCCATTGGCCAGCGCCTCCTCCATTTTCGCCTTTGGCCAGTCGTCTAGCAAGTTGCTCCGTTCCGCCGCCTGCGCATCTCAGGAACTCTCCGGTCGCCCATTTGTTTTACCTTCTGCACCGCCCAGAAGTTTGCCCCAGATGCAAACGGCGACAGTGGAGCTGATCCATGGATATGACGCACATCCGAGATCGCATGGTGGAGCACCACGTGACGCGTCGTGGCATTCACGATCAAAACGTCATCGGGGCGATGCGCATGGTACCGCGCGAAAAATTCGTTCCTCCAGGCTCCGAGGAATTCGCCTATCAGGATGCGCCGCTGTCGATCGGCGAGGGCCAGACGATTTCGCAGCCGTTCATCGTGGCGCTGATGCTCGAAAAGGCCAATCTGAATGCCGGTGACAAAGTGCTCGAGGTCGGAACGGGCTCCGGCTATGCTTCGGCCCTCATCAGCCGGATAGCAAGACATGTCTACTCCATCGAGCGCCATGAAAAGCTGGCGCATCAGGCCAGGGAACGGTTCGAGAAGCTGGGATACCGCAACATTGACGTTCGCGTCGGCGATGGCAGCAAGGGCTGGGCGGAGGTCGCCCCCTTCAATGCCATTATTGTTTCTGCGGGCGCACCCGAGGTGCCAACCGCCTTGAAAGAACAGCTGCACCTCGGAGGGCGGCTCATCATCCCGGTCGGCGGCGGTGAAGGGCAGCGCCTGAAACGGTTCACGCGCACTGGCGCCGCCGCATTCGAGGAAGAAGATCTCGGCGGGGTGCTCTTCGTTCCCTTGATCGGCGAAGACGCCTGGACAGCTTCACATCCGATGTACACGGCGACGGCCCCCTCATTGCCGGGAACTATTGAGCCCAAGCCAAGTTCTCCGCCAAACGCACAGGGAGGGAGCATGGAAAAGATATACAAGTTGCCCGCGTTGCCGGAAGGCGTGCTCGATCATAGCGAATTTCAGCAAAGGTTCTGGGCTGTTCAACGCATTTCCTGGATCGTGTTCACGCTTCTGTTGGTAACCTGCTTGCTGGGATTGCTGGGGAGAGGCGGTCCGTTTTCGCGGCAAACACTCCTATTGCCTGAAGGATCCGTGGATTTCCCCGTCATCTCCCGCTGGAATGCCCCGAGGACATGACCGTGACCTTCACGCCGTCATCCGAAGACAGGATCTTCACCATCGATGCCGCCTTTCTTCAAAGCTTTTCAGTTCAGGGGATCGATCCGCCCCAAAAGGCGACCTTCGCGCGCGACGGCCGGATAGGTTATGTGTTCCCCGCCGACCCGGCTGGGCCGACGCAGATCGTCTTTCGTCTGCAAACGCAAATGCCCGGCCCTCGTCGCTCCCTCATCGCCATGGGCGGCGAGACGCGCACCCAATCGACTTTCATCTTTCCATGAGGGCGGCACGGTGGATGCGGTATTACGCGGACTGGCAATTTATTTCACACTGCTCGTGATCATCCGTCTGTCGGGAAGACGGACATTGGCCCAGATGACGCCGTTCGATCTGGTCATCGTGCTGGTGATCTCCGAAACCACCCAGCAGGCGATGCTGGGAGATGACTTCTCGATCACCAACGCCGTCATCTTGATCCTCACGCTGTTTACGACCGACATCGGCCTGTCCTACGTGAAGAGGTGGTGGCCTCGCGCAGCCCATATTATCGACGGCGTTCCAACCGTTCTGGTGACGGATGGCGTCTATGACGAAGGCGCGCTCAAAGGCGCTCGGCTGCAGAAGGAAGATGTCATGCAAGCGGCTCGAAGCCAGGAAGGCATCGAGAGCGTGACGGAGATAAAATTTGCCATCCTCGAAGTGAGCGGCAACATCAGCATCATCAAGAAGCAGAAATCCGGCTGACAATCGATCTCCGGCATCAAGAGATCTATGGGATCTTCTCATTCCGCCTGTAAGTTAAAAATTGACATCCGTCAGCCAAAAACTTACAGTCAACCATGATCAAGTCGTTCAGAAACAAAGCTCTGGCGGATCTCTTTGAGACAGGCAAAACCGCAAAGATCGATGCCAAGCTGCAAAAGCGCATTCTGATCCGGCTCGACCGTCTGGAGCAGGCCGAAAAGCCTGATGACATGAACCTCCCCGGGTTCGATTTCCATGCGCTGAAGAGTCATAGTCCCACCCGGTACACTGTTCATGTTAACGGCCCCTGGTGCATTACATTCGAGTTCGATGGCAATGATGCCGCCCGCGTCGATTTCGAGCAATATCACTGAGGTGGCTCTGACTGGGGAATGACCTAATGCCCGTATATGAAACGACGAGGCCGACGACGCGTTGCCCTTCCCACCCTGGGGCACTGCTTGAGGACATCATCCCTGCAACGGGAAAAACCAAGGTGGAAATCGCCAATCTGCTCGGAATCTCGCGCCAGCAACTCTACGATATTCTGAACGAGAAGAAGCCGGTTTCGCCCAATGTCGCTGCCCGACTTGGGAAATTGTTCGGTGATGGCCCCGCAATATGGCTGCGCATGCAGGCTGCCTATGATGCTTGGCACGCCGAACGGGAGGTGGACGTCTCCGGCATCCCGACGATCAGGGCGGCATGATCAAAAGCGCGCTCATCGGCATTGCCGAGGCAGCCGCGAAAACATCGTGATGATCTTTCTGCTTTTTCGAGCGGGATGCGCTTCAGAAGGATAGGTCGAGCACCCTGCCCTCGAACAGACGGTCCCGGGAGCCTTCGAGATGCGCCTTCATCAGTCTTTGCGCATCGTCAGGTCGGCCGTCGGCGATCGCATTGTAGATGGCGTTATGCTCTTCATAGACCTGTTCCAACCCTTGGCGGGGGCCGAGCAAAGAGAGCCGTGGAGATGCATGCCGACGACGCCTTTGCCATTCGCCGTCTGCTCGATAACAATCCGCGCGATCTCGCGCGCCGACATCCGCGCGATTTACGCGGCTGCTTTTTAAGCTGTAAGGTTTTAGAAGGGACTCGATCGATGGACAGGAATGCGAAAGTCGCCGTGACGCTCGGCGATCCGGCCGGCGTCGGCCCCGAGGTGATCGTCAAGGCCTTGGCAGCCCTTCCAAGAGAAGAGCGCCGCGATTTCGTCGTCGTCGGCAATGTCGAAGCGCTGGAGCGCGCCGACCGCGTCAGCGGCACCGGGCTGCGGTTCGGGCCTGCCGATGCACCCGGTGACGACAGGATCGCCGTCGACGAAGTCGCGCTCGGCGCGGCTCTCCCCGAAATCGGCAAGGTCAGCCCCGTCGCCGGCGATGCCTCGGTGCGCTATATCACCCGCGCCGTCGATCTCGCCATGTCTGGTCAAGCCGATGTCATCGTGACCGCGCCGATCAATAAGGAAGCGATGAACCTTGCCGGCCATCACCATGACGGCCATACCGGGCTTCTCGCGCATCTCACGGGCTCGAAGAGCTCCTTCATGCTGCTTGCCTCCGAGCGGCTGAATACAATCCACGTCTCGACCCATATCTCGCTGAAGGATGCGATCGAGCGCGCCAAGACCGAGCGGGTGCTGGCGACCATCGAAGCCGGCCACAGGCACTTCCTGCGGCTCGGCAAAACGGCGCGCATCGCCGTCGCCGGCCTCAATCCACATTGCGGCGAAAACGGCCTGTTCGGCACCGAGGATACGGAATTCCTGGCGCCCGCCGTCGAGCAGGCGCAGGCAAAGGGCATCGACGTCGTCGGCCCGATCTCGGCCGATACGGTTTTCGCCCGCGCCTATCACGGCGCCTTCGATCTTGTCATCGCCCAGTATCACGACCAGGGCCATATCCCGATCAAGCTTGTCGCCTTCGACACCGCGGTCAACGTCTCGCTCGGCCTGCCGATCGACCGCGTCTCGGTCGATCACGGCACCGCCTTCGACATTGCCGGCACCGGCAAGGCCAACCACGTCAACATGCTCTCGGCCATCGCCTATGCCAGGCTGATGGCCCGCTCGCCGCGGCAGAGAGCGTGATCGCGGCTTCCAGTAAGACCGACAGGCGCCGATCGCCGACACAACGATGTCGAACTTTGTTATGACACCTCATAGCAGAACCGGACTCTGTCGTTCAGGAACGTCCCGCCGTTGACGCGCAAGCATTCCGCGCCTACATAGCTAGACAGTCTAGCTAGTTTCCGTCCATAAACGCTGGTTTTCTTGAGCTTGCAGCGCACTTGGGTTCCGCTTGGTGGCCGCTTTGAAGCCATGCGGTGTGGCTCATGGGTGCTAATTGCGGCGGCCAGGATTTCTGGTGGACATGCGCGCATTGGCAACTGCCGGCGTCACGCCGGTCCGGTTTTGGCTGGCGACATGGGATGTCAGGTCGGCCTGAGGCGGGCGAAGAGGGCGAGATTGTATGCGACCACCGAGGACCAGACATAAGCCTTGAAGTGGTCGAGCCCACGCCAGGTGCAGCGCCCCAAGCCGTAGGCGCGTTTGAGGCAGGAGATGCCGGCCTCGATGCCGGCGCGGAAGTTGCGCAGCTTGCGATAGACCCAGCGGCTCTTGACCATGTCTTCGATCCTGAGGCCGCACTTCTTGTGGAAGGCCATGTCGCAGATGCCCCAGGCTTTGGCTCGGCTCAAATTATCGCGGCTGGCATAGCCGCCGTCGGCCGCCGCCTGACGCGGCGCCTCGCCCCAGATGCCGATGTGGCGTTCCAGCATCGGCAGCAAGCGCTCGCTGTCGGCCGGGTTGCCGGTTTCGACGACGAGGTCGAGGATCAGCCCGCTTGTGCCGGTGGTCAAATTGATCTTATGGCCATACTCGACGTCGCGGCTGCCTTTGACGATGATGTCGGCATGCGGCTCGAACAAACTGACCAGCTTGTCGCCAGCCGGCACCGCCTCGCCGGCCAGGACCCGCCGCTCGGTCTGGGCGATGATCCGTTCGATCAGCGGCTTATAGTGGCGGAGTTGGGCCTGCCAGAGTTCGACCGCCGGGCCCGCCGCCAAGGGCAGTTGCGCCGCCGCCTGTTCGAGATAGCTCAAGGTGGTGCGCGTGATCCTGACCAGCGCGCGATAGTGCTGAACTCGTTTCGGACGACCGCGGGTAAATTGGATCGCCCGGGATCGCTTCTTCGCCGCGCGGCAGTGATCGTGCCATGAGATGGCGCTGCCCAAGGAAGCCGCCTGCTGCAACAGCCGCACCATCACCCGCACGCAGTCCCACAAAAGACTACTGTCGCTCGGTTCGTGCATCAGCGCCGAAGTGACGGTGCTGTCGATGCGCACGACCTTGCCGCGTTCCACCTTGTCCTGCCGGGCGCTCGTCAACAGCACGCGATTGATCGCTTCAAAGGTCCCGGCCCGGATCGCGCTGATCGTCTTGTGCAAGACCGACTTCTTCGGGTTCCACCCCCACGGCAGCCGGGCAAAGGCCCGGAACGAGGCGGAATCTTCCAGATGAAAGGCCAACTCCTCATAACTCAACTGACGGTGTTGTTTGAGCAGGGCGCAACGCAGCACGGCCTCCGCCGGCAGGCCCTCGCGGCCGGTCTCCTTGACGCCGTGGCGGCGCAGGTCCTGCGCTACCAGCCCGAGCAGATCACGATGCTCATCCAGCCATTGCGACATGGCTTTCAGCTCGCGGCCGATCTCGTGTTCGGCGAAAAGATCGAATATATTGGCTTGGACGGTGCGTTCTTGGCGCATTGTCGGCTCCGGCGGTTGCGGGTTTGTCTTTAGAATCAATGGCTTGATCTAAAGTATACCTGAAACCGCCGGGCTTTGCCCGCCGCAATATCGCAATTCCTCCAATAATTTCAGTGGTTTACCGTTTGTGGACGGGCACTAGCTAGGAGCGGAACCGATGGAATGGCAACTGCAGGACGCCAAGAACCAATTTTCGAAGGTCGTGCAGAAGGCCCGACAAGAAGGGCCGCAGGTGGTGACCGTGCGGGGCGAGCGCACGGCCGTCGTTCTGTCCGCCCGCGACTACGACGCCTTGCGCGCCGGCAGGCCGACCCTCGTCGACGACCTGCTCGGTGGCCCCGCCTGGGACGATGAGTTCGCCGATGCGGTCGAAGCACGCAACAAGACTCCGAGCCGCGACGTCGCCTTCTGATGTATCTGGTCGACACCAACATCGTCTCGGAGGCGCGACGCGGCATGCCGCAGGCGGTCTCCTGGCTGCGCTCCGTCGATCCGCTCACCATCCACCTGAGCGCGCTGACGCTTGGCGAGATCATGCGCGGCATTGCCCTTAAACAGAAGTCGGATCCGAAGACCGCGGCGCATCTCACCGAGTGGCTGCGCAAGCTGCGTTATGATCATGGCGACCGGATCCTGCCGGTGACAGACGAGATCGCCGTCGAATGGGGCCGCATCGCCGCCATCCGGCCGCGTGGCGATATCGACGGGCTGATCGCCGCAATCGCGATCGTTCACGATCTGATTGTCATCACTCGCAATGTCGCCGATTTCGACGACACCGGCGCAGCGGTGATCAATCCATGGGAGACGGGCGCGTGAGCCGCTGACTGAAATCGGTTCCGAGGCGATGCAGGAGCGCGGACTGAAAGGCACCTGCCCCATCACATGCCGAACAAGCGACGATCCCAGAAGACGGGTTGGTGGAGGCTTACTGTGATCGACGGGAATTCCGGGTGGGCCGGATTGATCAGCACGTTGCGGTCGACGCGGGCGACGACGCTTGGGACCAGCAGGATGGCGCTGCGCTTTTCCTGGCACCACCGTTCGCCGAAAGCCTTGCTGACGTTTGCCGGCATGCTGTCCCAGCCGGGCAGCGCCGGCTCGGAGAAGACCTCGTAGCTTAGCCCACGCGGTAGGGTGATCGTGACATAGTGCTGATTGGGCGGCAGCCGCCCGCTGCCATGGACGAGCTTTTCGAGCAGCGCGGTCGAATAGTGCTCGCTCGTATAGATGATAGGGCTGCCCGACGTGTTCCACCGCCCCGGCGCGATGGTCGAGCCGGTGGCGTCGAAGATCGGATAGGTTCCGTTGGGATCTCCGATGCGGACGGATGTCAATGTGCGGTCAAGAACCTGTGCGCTCACGCAGCGCTGCCGTATTTCAGGCTTCCGAGGATATCGAGCACCAGTTCGCCGCCGATCTCGCTCTGGATGACCACGTCGATCGGCCGCCTGTCCTCCAGCATTGCATGCGGCCGAAACAGGAAATCGCGCGCCTCGGTCTCAGTCTGCCAGACATCGAGCGCCTGGCCCCAGACACGCGCGAGACGGGCAAGCTTTGTGCCCTCGTCGGAGGACAGCCGATGCTTGGACTTGCGCCGCTCATAGGTGGCCTTAGGAACGAGCCTATATTTGAACTGGGTATCATCAGGCGCCAGAAGCAGCGCCATGCGATCAAGCGCCTTGACCGGCAAGCCTTCCTCGATGCTGGAGAGCAGGCCAAAGGCCGAGCGCGACGCTGGTTCCCTGGCGGGTAGTCCGAGAACGTCGGCGATGACTGCAAATCCCATCATGGCAAAGCTCCTTTTCACTTGAGGTTATATTTAGCCTCAAGTGAGCCGATGTTCAAGGGTGCCATCCCGGCTTATCTTCGATAGTGGCGGATTGCCCTGAGCGCGGGAGACCGCTATCCTTTCGCAAGGCACACGAACAACGAAGGAGGTTGCCTATGTCACCGCGGGACGCCTGATCCAGCAATATCAAGACTTCTGCCTTTCCAAGGGCATTAATTTCAGACGCATCGAATCCGTACGGCCGCATGATGATACAACGCTCTTCTGCAGCGCTGGAATGCAGCAGTACAAGCCCCTCTTCTCTGATCCCTCCCATAGCGGAACCGTCGCAAACAGCCAGGCTTGCCTGCGCATGGGCGACCTCGACGAGATCGGCGACGGAACCCACCTTCTCCATTTCACCATGCTCGGCCTTTTCTCCTTCCGGGAAATGACCCTCGGCAACGCCATCGATTTCTGGCTCGAGTTTCTGGGAACGCTCGGACTTGTGCCGGATCATGTGACGATCCATCCCGACCGCCTGGTGGAATGGACGGCCCTTTATGGCGGGCGCGTGCCCGTCGTGCCGGATCCGGAATGCATGTGGAGCGACGGCAGCATCAACGGATATTGCACCGAGTTCTATAAGGATGGCGTCGAGATCGGAAACATCGTCAATCCGCTCGGAACCTGCATCGACGTCGGCTTCGGTCTCGAGCGTCTCGACATGATCGTCAACGGCACGCCGCAAGACGATGCGCTCGAGACACTGTGCGAGACGGTCATGACCATCGTGGAAAGCGGCTGCGGGCCAAATATCTGCGTCTGCGTGACCGCCATTCCGAGATGAGTCCCGACTGGTGGTTCGATACCCATGGCATCGATCTCTCCGACATCCGTGAGAGCATGGAGGAGTAGCAACGAGCAAGGCCTCCCGCAGATAACGGCGGGAGGCCTTGTCAGACAGGGACAACGTCATCTCTTCGGCCACCCTTTTTGCCGCGTTTAATCGACGGATCGGTCGCGGGAAATCGCAGCCAGGGATGAGCTTTTGCTCCATCCACTCTTTTCCCCGGAGATCGTTCTTTTGGAAATTCGTTCCTGTCCACCAGCATTAATCCATTTAATCTATAGACATAATTAATTGGAGAAATTGCGATGAGTATCGAAAAGTCCGAAAACGGTCTCGGAAGACGAGATCTGTTGAAACTGTCTGCCGCGGCCGGGGCCGTCGTCGCGGGTGCTGCGCTCGTCGGGCAGAAGCCGGTTTTCGCGGCCGACGAAGAGCTGTCGCTGAAAGGTAAGCGCATCGCCATCAGCGCAACCGGCACCGATCACTTCTTCGACCTGCAGGCCTATAATGCCCAGATCGAAGAGGTAAAGCGCCTCGGCGGCGAGCCGATCGCAGTCGATGCCGGACGCAACGACGGCAAGCTGGTCTCGCAGCTGCAGACGCTGATTGCCCAGAAGCCGGATGCGATCGTTCAAATCCTCGGCACGCTCAGCGTCATCGATCCCTGGCTGAAGAAGGCGCGCGATGCCGGAATCCCGGTTCTGACCGTCGACGTCGGCTCGACCAATTCGATCAACAACACCACCTCCGATAACTGGGGCATCGGCAAGGATCTGGCGCTGCAGCTCGTCTCCGATATCGGCGGCGAAGGCAATATCGTCGTCTTCAACGGCTTCTACGGCGTAACGCCCTGCGCGATCCGCTACGACCAGCTGGTCAATGTCGTCAAATATTTCCCGAAGGTGAAAATCCTCCAGCCGGAACTGCGCGACGTCATCCCGAACACCGTGCAGGACGCCTTCACGCAGATCACGGCGATCCTCAACAAATATCCGGAAAAGGGTTCGATCAAGGCGATCTGGTCGGCCTGGGACATCCCGCAGCTTGGCGCGACCCAGGCTTTGGCTGCCGCCGGACGCACGGAGATCCGCACCTACGGTGTCGACGGCAGCCCGGAAGTGCTGCAACTCATCGCCGACCCGAATTCGCCGGCCGGCGCCGATGTCGCCCAGCAGCCGGCGGAAATCGGCCGCACCGCCATCCGCAACGTCGCCAAGCTGCTCGCCGGCCAGACCCTGCCGCGCGAAACCTATGTTCCGGCACTGCTCGCCAACAAGACCAATGTCGGCGAAGTCACCAAGAAACTCGGTATCGGCTGACACTGAACACGAGCGATCCGGCCATGCCGGATCGCTCGGAATCTGCCCGCCCGGAGAGATCGACATGACGGCCATTTCGTTGAGGCAGCCGGCGACGGCACGCGACGACATCATCCGCTTTGAAGGCATCGTCAAGCATTTCGGCGGCGCTCAGGCGCTTGCCGGTGCGTCGCTGATCGTCAGGCGCGGAACCATCCACGGTCTCGTCGGCCAGAACGGCGCCGGCAAGTCGACGCTGATCAAGCTGCTGGCCGGTCTTCATCAGCCGGACGGCGGCCGTATCGAGATCGAAGGGCAAACATTCGACAGGCTGACGCCGCATCTTGCCGAAGAGCTCGGTATCCACTTCATTCACCAGGATCGGCTGCTGGTGCCGACCTTCACCGTTGGCGAAGCCCTGTTCCTTGGCCGGGAGCCGCGGATATCGGGCACGCCGTTCCTCGACCGGCGACTGATGCAGCGCCGGGCATCTGACATTCTCAACGACTATTTCGGTATCCGGTTGCCGAACGCCGCATTGATCAGCGAATTGTCGACGGCCGAAAAGCAGATCGTGCAGATCACCCGCGCGCTCCTTAATCAGCCGAAGGTGCTCGTTTTCGACGAGCCGACGGCCGCATTAGTGCGCCGCGAGGCCGATATCCTCTTCCGGCTGATCCGCCGTCTGCGCGACGAAGGCGTCACCATCATCTATATCTCGCATTACCTGAACGAAATCGAAGAGCTTTGCGACCACGTCACCGTGCTGCGCAATGGGCTCGACGTGGCCTCCCTGCCGATCGGGGAGACCTCAGCCAGCGCGATTGCGCGGCTGATGGTCGAACGCGATATCAAGGAGATGTTTCCGAAGCCGCAGGTGACGCCCGGCGAAGACATCCTCAAGGTCGAGCAGCTGTCGGCGCCGGGGAAATATAGCGACATCAGTTTCACGCTTCGCCGCGGCGAGGTGCTCGGCCTCACCGGCCTGCTCGGCTCCGGCGCAAAGGAGCTGGTCCGCGCGCTTTTCGGTCTGGAGACCCCGGCTTCCGGCCATATCGAAATCAGCGGCAAGGCTGCCCGTTTCACCAATCCCACCCAGGCGGCCGGCCGCGAAATCGCCCTGGTGCCGGAAGATCGCCGTCGCCACGGCGTCGCGCTCGACCTCAGCGTCGCGGAAAATATCAGCCTTTCGAGCCTTGGCCGCTTCACGCGCTTCGGCTTTCTCGATCGCAGACGCGAACAGCAAGAAGTGGACGCTCTGATTACGCGGCTGCAAGTGAAGACCAATGGGCGCAATGCCCTTCTGCGCACGCTTTCCGGCGGCAACCAGCAGAAGGTCGCCATCGCCAAGTGGCTGAGCCGCCGCTCCGAGGTCTATCTCCTCGACGAACCAACAGTCGGCGTCGATATCGGCTCCAAGGTCGAAATCTATACGCTGATCGGTGAACTCGCGGCGCGCGGCGCCGGCGTTATCGTGCTGTCTTCGGATCTGCCCGAACTGATCGGCATCACCGATCGCATCCTGGTGCTCTTCCGCGGCCGCGTCGTGCGAGAATTCATCTCGTCGGAGACCACGGCAGATGCGGTGCTCGCTCAATCGACCGGATCATCCGAGGGACAACGCCATGTCGGCTGAAGTAGAATTCGCGCCTTCCGGTTTTTCCGCTGCGGAACCGCCTCCCCGGCCGGCCGGCAATATTGCGGCTGCGGCATTGCGCTTCGGATCGCTGATCGCATTCGCCGCCATCCTGATCATCTTTTCGCTGACCGCGCCCTATTTCCTCAGCATCGGCAATATCGGCAACGTGCTTGGTCAATCGGCCATCTCAGGTGTACTTGCCATCGGTCTGACGATCGTGCTGATCGCCGGCGGCTCCAATGTCGTCACCGGCGGCATCGACCTGTCGCTCGCTGCCAATATGGGCCTCAGCGCCGCCGTCTATGCGAGCCTGACGCAACTCGGCTACGGCGATGCGACGGCGATCGCGGCGGCGATCCTCACCGGCGCCCTGATCGGCACGGTCAATGCCATTGCCGTCGTCTATGCCGGTATCGTGCCGCTGCTGACCACGCTGGCCGTCATGAACGTCGTCGCCGGCCTGGAATTGGTACTGACCGGCAATACCGTCCTGCCGGCCTCGACGCCTTTCCTGTCGGCGCTATCCGCCTCGGATGCTTTCGGCATCCCCGTTCTTGCCTATGTGCTCCTCGGCTTCACGGCCATCACCACGGCGATCGTGCAGTATACCCCGCTCGGCCTGTGTCTCTACGCCGTCGGTGAGTTTCCGGATGCGGCGCGTGCCGCCGGCCTGCCGCTTCGCCGGTTGCTGGCCGGCGCGTTCGTTGCCAGCGGCGTCTCCGGCGGCATCGCCGGTATCCTGTCAGTTTCCTATCTGAGCGGCAGCACGACCGGCGCCGGCGAGATGCTGTTGCCCGTGGTCGTGACGGCCCTGCTCGGCTCGGTCTTTTCGCGCCGGCTGGTTCCGACGATCACCGGGACGCTGCTTTCGGCCCTTTTGGTCGGCTTCCTGGTCAATGGTTTCCAGCTGCTGAACATTTCGAGCACGCTGGTCAGCGGCGTCCAGGGCGTGCTCATTCTCATCGTCGTTTCCGCGACCACGCTGCTGCGCCGGCAGGAGGCCTGACCATGTCGCTCCAGACCCCTCTCCCCGCCACCATCGGCTTACCGCGTCTCATCGCCGGCGGCCTAGTGCGCTATGGGCTGATCCTCGCCCTGGTTGCGGTATTTGCCGCCTTCTCCGTGGCAACCCCGACTTTCCTGACGCCTGCCAACCTGCAGAGCATTCTGGTCAACAATTTCACGCTGCTTGCCATCGTCTCCATCGCCATGACCTTCGCCGTCGCATCGGGCGGCATCGATCTTTCGGTGGGAACGGCGATGGATTTTGCGAGCTTCGCCTTCGTTTCGCTCGTCCTCGCCGGGCAGCCGGTGGCAGTCGCCGCACTCGCGGGACTAGCCGCCGGAGCATTCGTCGGTGCCTTCAACGCGCTGCTGATTTCAAGGATCGGCGTGTCGCCGTTCCTCGCCACGCTCGGCACGCTGTTCATCGGCCGCAGCGTGCAGCAACTGCTGACCAATGGCGGCAATCCGGTCTATCTGCCGCCGAACGGAGTGCCGGAAGCCTTCCGGTTTCTCGGCCACGGCACGATCGCCGGCTTCCCGGTGCCGCTTGCCGCGGCCATCGTCGTCATCGCGGCGGCTGCGGTCGTTTTTGCCCGCACGCGTTTCGGCCGCGTCATCCTGTCGATCGGCATCCAGCCGGGGGTCGTGCGCTATTCCGGCATCGCCGCGCCGGCCCATGTCGCGGTGACTTTCATCCTGGTCGGATTGATCGCGGCAATCGCCGGCCTGATCCTGACCGCAACCGTCACCACCTACATCCCCTCCTCGGGCAATGCCTTCCTGCTGAATGCGATCGGCGCGACCTTCATCGGCACGACGCTCAGCCCGCTCGGACGGCCGAATGTCGGCGGGACCGTTCTCGGCGCGTTGTTGCTCAGCATCGTCGCCAATGGCCTGCTGCTGACCGATCTGAACTTCTATTGGCAGCAGGTTGGTACGGGAACGCTGATCTTCGCCGTGCTCGCCCTGAGCTTCATCAACAGAAAGGCCGCCGGCACGGCTTAAGAGAAGTTGCGTATCCTCGGAAGCGGTTCTATCCCGCCGAGGCGTCCGAAATCATTCTGGTGACGGCATTCTTCCAGCCGATGATCTTGCCCTGCCGCTCGGTCTCATCCATCGAAGGGCTGAAGCGGCGGTCGCAGGCCCAGGCTTTGGCAAAATCCCGCTTGCCGGGCCAGATGCCGGCTTTCGAGCCGGCAAGCCAGGCTGCGCCGAGCGCCGTCGTCTCGCGGATCGCCGAGCGGTCGACAGGGTTTCCGGTCATGTCGGCCAGGCACTGCATCGTCCAATCCGAATCCGCCATGCCGCCGTCAACGCGCAGCACCGTTTCCAGCTGGTTGGCGCCCCAGTCTTTCTTCATTGCCACCAGCAGATCGAGCGTCTGGTAGGCGACGGATTCAAGCACGGCGCGGGCGAATTCCGCCGGCCCGCTGTTTCGCGTCAGACCGAAGATCGCGCCCCGCGCCGCCGGATCCCAGTAGGGCGCGCCGAGGCCGGTGAAGGCCGGAACGATATAGACCTGCTGCCCGGGATCGGCCTTGGCGGCAAGCACTCCTGCCTCGGATGCCTGGCCGATGATGCCGAGGCCGTCGCGCAGCCATTGCACGGCAGCACCGGCGATGAAGATCGAGCCTTCGAGCGCATAGGTCGTCTCGCCGTCGAGCCGGCAGGCGATCGTCGTCAACATCCGGTTGGAGGAGGAAACACGATCCCGGCCGGTGTTCAACAGGGCAAAGCAGCCGGTGCCATAGGTGGATTTCATCATCCCGGGCTCGAAACAGGCATTGCCCATGGCCGCCGCCTGCTGGTCGCCGGCGACCCCGAGGATCGGAAGTTCCGCGCCGAACAGCGCCTTGTCGACGCGGCCGAAATCATCGGCACATTCCCTGACCTCAGGAAGCATGGCGGACGGAATGCGAAGAATGCCGAGAAGCTCCTCGTCCCACGCACCGTCGTCGATATTGTAAAGCAGCGTTCTCGATGCATTGGTCGCATCGGTGGCATGCACGCGTCCATCAGTCAGATTGTAGATCAGCCAGCTGTCGATCGTGCCGAAGCAGACATCACCGGCCTCGGCCTTCTCACGCAGGCCATCGACATTGTCGAGCAGCCAGCGCAGCTTCGTTCCGGAGAAATAGGGGTCGAGCAGCAGCCCCGTCTTGGCGCTGAACAGCTTCTCGTATCCATCGGCCTTCAGGCTCTCGCACATTTCCGCGGTGCGCCTGTCCTGCCAGACGATTGCGCGATGAAGCGGTGTGCCGGACCTGCGATCCCAGACGACCGCTGTCTCGCGCTGGTTGGTGATGCCGATCGCGGTGATATCGGCGGCGTCAATACCAGCATCGATAATCGCCTTGCGCACAGTATCGACGACGGATTGCCAGATTTCGGCGGCGTCGTGCTCCACCCATCCGGGCTGCGGATAATACTGGGTGATCTCCGCCTGCGCCGAGCCGGCCATTTTCATGTCGCCATCGAAGATGATGGCGCGCGACGATGTCGTGCCCTGGTCGATTGAAAGAATATAGCCGCTCATATCCGTCTCCGGCTCGCACGAAACCGCTCCGCCTGCAGAGGTCGGCAGGACGCGGACGCTTCATGAGAGAAAGATTGTGGGTGCCACCGGCTTGCTGCCGGTGGCAGGAAGTGATGGCCGGAAGCCTCGTCGCCTCCGGCCGGGTCCGCCTTACTTCTTCTGCCAGCTCTTGACGAGTTCGTCGTAGTTGACAGTGACCGGCTTGTCCTTCTCGTTCTCGATCTTCAGCTGCGGGGCAAGGTTGCCGTTCTTCACCGCATCCGCGTTCCAATAGGCGAGATCATGCTCCTCGGCGAGTTTCGGGCCAATGTCGCCCTGGACCTTGGCGCGTTCCAGGCGCTGCAGCACCTTTTCCTGTTCGGCGCAGAGCGAGTCCATCGCCCCCTGCGCCGTCTTGGCGCCGGAAGAGGCATCACCAATCGCCTGCCACCAAAGCTGAGCGAGCTTCGGATAGTCAGGAACGTTCGTACCGGTCGGCGACCACTGCAGGCGGGCGGGCGAACGATAGAATTCGATCAGGCCGCCGAGCTTCGGCGCACGATCGGTGAAGGACTTGTGATCCAGCGTCGACTGGCGAATGAAGGTCAGGCCCATGTGGCTCTTCTTCACGTCGACGGTCTTCGAGGTGACGAACTGGGCATAGAGCCAGGCCGCCTTGGCGCGGTCGTCAGGCGTGGACTTCATCAGCGTCCACGAACCTGCGTCCTGATAGCCGAGCTTCATGCCGTCCTTCCAGTAGACACCATGCGGGCTCGGTGCGAACCGCCATTTCGGCGTGCCGTCCGCATTGACGACCGGCAGGCCTTCCTTGACGAAATCGGCTGTGAAGGCCGTGTAGGTGAACATCTGCTGGGCGACTTCGCCCTGCGATGGGACCGGGCCGGACTCGGAGAAGGTCATGCCCTGGGCGGCAGCCGGTGCATAGGCCTTCATCCAGTCCAGATATTTCTGGATGGAATAGACCGCAGCAGGGCCGTTGGTATCGCCGCCGCGCGCGACGCACGAGCCGACCGGACGGGAGTTCTCGTCGACCTTGATGCCCCATTCATCGACCGGCTTGCCGTTCGGGATGCCCTTGTCGCCGTTGCCGGCCATCGACAGCCAGGCATCGGTGAAGCGCCATCCGAGCGATGGGTCCTTCTTGCCGTAGTCCATATGACCGAAGACCTTCTTGCCGTCGATCTCGCGGCCGGTGAAGAACTCGGCAATATCCTCATAGGCCGACCAGTTGACCGGCACGCCGAGATCGTAGCCGTACTTCGCCTTGAAGTCCGCCTTGTTCTTCTCGTCGTTGAACCAGTCGTAACGGAACCAATAGAGGTTCGCGAACTGCTGGTCAGGCAGCTGGTAGAGCTTGCCGTCAGGCGCCGTGGTGAAGGACTTGCCGATGAAGTCGTCGATGTCGAGGCCGGGATTGGTGACATCCTTGCCTTCGTTGGCCATCCAGTCGGTCAGCGAGCGGGCCTGCTGATAGCGCCAATGGGTGCCGATCAGGTCGCTATCGTTGATATAGGCGTCATATATGTTTTCGCCCGACTGCATCTGCGTCTGCAGCTTCTCGACCACGTCGCCTTCGCCGATGAGGTCGTGCGTGATTTTGATGCCGGTGATCGCCGTGAAGGCGGGCGCCAGCACCTTCGATTCGTATTCATGGGTCGTGATAGTTTCGGACACGACCTTGATGTCCAGGCCGGCGAAAGGCTTTGCAGCATCAACGAACCACTGCATTTCCTTTTCCTGGTCGGCGCGCGGAAGCGCCGAGAGATCACCGACTTCCTTGTCGAGGAACGTCTTGGCCTCGTCCATGCCGGCATAAGCCGATGCTGTCATTGCCAGCAGCAAGCCTGCTGTCGTCGTCAATAAGTGCCTTCGCATAATATCCTCCCAGGGTTTGCGATTGCAGTCACGTCTCAGGCGGCCAGTATCCCCGGCCATCTGTCTTCTCCTTGCCTTCACACGTAGCGGAAGACGCCGATGGCGTAGACCACGGAGATGGCAAGAGCCCACCACAGGTTGGGCCCACCGAGCCCAAGCCATGCAAGATGAATGAAAGCGCTGCCCAGCAGCGAAATGAAGAGCCGGTCGCCGCGCGTCGTCTCGAAACGCAGCACGCCCGTGCGCGGCGAGCCGCCGGGCGAAAAATATTCCCAGACACTCATGGCGATCAGAAGCGCCAGGATCGTCAGGAAGAACAGCGTTGTCGGCAGCGTCCAGGCCATCCAGGAAAAATTCATGACCGTCTCCTCCTCAAACGCGCCCGAGCGCGAAGCCCTTGGCGATGTAGTTGCGGACGAAATAGATGACGAGTGCGCCCGGAATGATGGTGAGCACGCCGGCCGCTGCCAGCACGCCCCAGTCCATGCCCGAGGCAGAGACCGTTCGCGTCATGATCGCCGAGATCGGCTTTGCCGCCGTCGTCGTCAGCGTGCGGGCAAGCAGCAGCTCGACCCACGAGAACATGAAGCAGAAGAAGCCCGCGACACCGACGCCGCTGGCGATCAGCGGAATGAAGATCTTGATGAAGAAACGCGGGAAGGAATAACCGTCGATATAGGCGGTTTCGTCGATCTCCTTCGGCACACCGGACATGAAACCTTCGAGGATCCAGACGGCGAGCGGCACGTTGAACAGGCAATGGGCGAGCGCCACGGCAATGTGGGTGTCGATCAGGCCGAAGGCCGAATAGAGCTGGAAGAACGGCAGCGCGAAGACCGCCGGCGGCGCCATGCGGTTGGTCAGCAGCCAGAAGAACAGGTGTTTGTCGCCGAGGAAGCGGTAGCGCGAGAAGGCATAGGCTGCCGGCAGCGCCGCCGCGACCGAGATCACCGTGTTCATCACCACATAGATGATCGAGTTGATATAGCCATTATACCAGGACGGGTCGGTAAAGATGACTGTGTAGTTACGCAGCGTCGGGTTCGTCGGCCAGAGCGAGAAGGCGCCGGTGATCTCCGAATTCTCCTTGAAGCTCATATTGACGAGCCAGTAGATCGGCAGGATCAGGAAGATGATATAGATAGTCGGAACGAGCCAGGAGAGGCTGCCTGCAGGTTTGTATTTGTTGCTCATATCTCGCCCTCCCTTAGCTCGCGTCGCTGCTGGTCATCACGGTGTAGAACACCCATGATAGCAGCAGGATGATGAGGAAGTAGATGATCGACATTGCCGCCGCCGGACCAAGATCGAATTGGCCGACGGCCGTCTTCACGAGGTCGATGGAGAGGAAGGTCGTCGAGTTGCCGGGCCCGCCGCCGGTGACCACGAAAGGTTCGGTATAGATCATGAAACTGTCCATGAAGCGCAGGAGCACGGCGATCAGCAGCACCCGCTTCATCTTCGGCAGCTGGATGTAGCGGAAGACGGACCAGCGCGAGGCGCCGTCGATCTTGGCGGCCTGGTAATAGGCGTCCGGGATCGAGACCAGGCCGGCATAGCAAAGCAGCACGACGAGGCTTGTCCAGTGCCAGACATCCATGACGATAACGGTCACCCAGGCATCGATGGGATCGCGGACATAATTATAGTCGAGGCCGATCGCTTCGAGCGTGTGGCCGAGCAAGCCGATATCGACGCGCCCGAAGACCTGCCAGATGGTGCCGACGACGTTCCACGGAATGAGCAACGGCAGCGCCATCAGCACCAGGCAGACGGGAACGCCCGGTCCTGATTTCGGCATGTTGAGCGCGATGAAGATGCCAAGCGGAATCTCCAGCGCCAGAATGATGAAGGAGAAAAGCAGATTTCGCTGGAGCGATTCCCAGAAGCGGTCGGAATGCAGGGTCTGGACGAACCAGTCGGTACCGGCCCAGAAGAACTCGTTGTTTCCGAACGTATCCTGCACTGAATAATTGACGACGGTCATCAGCGGGATGACGGCCGAAAACGCCACGAGCAGCAGCACCGGCAAGACCAGAAACCAGGCTTTGTTATTCCACGTCTTCTGCATGGCTCAGGCCTCCCTGCCGACACGCCAACTGTCGGCGTAGATGCTGATGGCGGACGGATCGAAGGTGACGCGGGCGTCCGCGGGAATGTCGGCGTCTTCAGTCACGACGATGGCGATCGGCTGGCCGGCAAAGCGGGCGCGCACGATCTTCTGCCGGCCGATATCCTCGACCTTGCTGATCGTGACCTGCATGCCCTCCCGTCCGAGACGAATGAATTCGGGACGGATTCCGAGTTCGGTTTTGGCGGTGCCTGACGTCTTCGGCGCGTAATCGAGCGTCAGGGTCTCGTCTCCAACCTTGACCGCGCTGCCCTCGATCTTGGCCGGCATGAAATTCATGCCCGGCGAACCGATGAAATAGCCGACGAAGGTATGGCTCGGCCGCTCGAAGAGCTCGGCCGGCGTGCCGATCTGGACGATCTGGCCGTCATACATGACGACGACCTTTTCGGCGAAGGTCAGCGCCTCGGTCTGGTCGTGGGTGACATAGACCATGGTAAAGCCGAACTGCTTGTGCAGCCGCTTCAGCTGCGAACGCAGCACCCATTTCATATGCGGATCGATGACGGTCAGCGGCTCGTCGAAAAGGATGGCGTTGACGTCGTTGCGCACCAGTCCGCGGCCGAGCGAGATCTTCTGCTTCTGATCGGCGGTAAGGCCCTGCGCCTTGCGCCTGGCCCAACCGGCGAGATCGATCATCTCGAGGATATCGCGGACACGCCGGTCGACATCCGCCTCGGCCACACCGCGGTTGCGCAGGGGAAAGGCGAGATTGTCGTAAACGGTCATCGTGTCGTAGATGACGGGGAACTGGAAAACCTGGGCGATGTTGCGGCTCTGCGTCGAAAGGTTCGTGACATCGTTGCCGTCGAAGAGGATGCGGCCGTGCGAGGGCTGCAGCAGGCCGGAGATGATGTTGAGCAGCGTGGTCTTGCCGCAGCCGGAAGGGCCGAGCAGCGCATAGGCGCCGCCATCGTTCCATTCGTGGTCGACTTCCTTCAGCGAATAATCCTTGTCGGACTTCGGATTGGCGCCGTAGGCGTGGCGGATATGGTCGAGCGTGATGCGTGCCATTGTGCTCTCCTATGCCTTTCCAGCTGCTGCGGTAGCGCGGCCGGCCGCAGCGATGGCGCGGCCGTCGCTGCCGAAGGCCATCAAGTGGCGGGTGTCGAGAAAAGCTTCGACCTCCATGTCGGGATCGATGTCGTGAATGCCGTGCGCCAGCATCACCCAGCGCACACCGTCATATTCCAGGTGAACGAAGCTCTCCGAGCCGGTGATTTCGGAAACCAGCGTGCGCGCCTGCAGTCGGGCCGCGTCGCCGGTCTGCGGCGCAAGGCCGAGATGATGCGGGTGAAAGGCGATGGTGACGGGACCATCCGGCACGATGGCGAGATGCGAGGGAACCGAGATCGTCACCCCGCTCGGGCGCGTGAAGACATTGCCGGATTTCGTGACGTCGAGGGCGTTCAGCGGCGGATCGGCGAAAATGCCGGCGGTAGCGAGATCGACGGGTCGGCGATACACCTCGATCGTCGGCCCGAACTGGGTCACACGGCCCTGGTTCAGCGTTGCCGTATTGCCGCCAAGCAGCAGCGCCTCGGAAGGCTCGGTTGTGGCATAGACGAAGATCGCGCCGGATTGGGCAAAGATCTTCGGCAGTTCCTCGCGCAGTTCCTCGCGCAGCTTGTAATCGAGATTGGCGAGCGGCTCGTCCATCAGCACGAGACTGGCATTCTTGACGAGCGCGCGCGCAAGCGCGGTGCGCTGCTGCTGGCCGCCGGACAGATTGAGCGGGGTGCGGTCGAGATAGGGCGTGAGCTTCAACAGCTCGGCCGCCTTGCGCACCTCACTGTCGATCGTGGCGGCATCCTTGCCTGATATGCGCATCGGCGAGGCGATGTTGTCGTAGACGGTCAGCGCCGGATAGTTGATGAACTGCTGGTAGACCATGGCGACGTTGCGCTTCTGCACCGGCATGCCGGTGACGTCAATGCCGCCGAAATGGATGGAGCCGCCGGTCGGCCGGTCAAGCCCCGCCATCAGCCGCATCAGAGAGGTCTTACCCGCGAGCGTCGGCCCGAGCAGGACGTTCAGCGTGCCCCGCTCGAGAACCAGATCGGTCGGATAGATATGATAGTCCGCGCCCACCATCTTGGCGGCGTTTCGCAGTTCCAGCATTCCGATTCCCGTGCCTCCACGCAGCGGGGACCACATGGCTCCTACCCGGCCATCGCCGGCATGGCAGCCATGTACTCCTCCAGTGACTGGGCCTGCTCCTTCGAAAGGCGCAGACCATCCTTTGTTCTCCTCCACAGCACGTCTTCGGCGTGCCGGGCCCATTCCTGTTCGACGAGATAGCTGACCTCTGCCTCGTAGAGATCGCCGCCGAAAAGCCGCCCGAGATCGTCGATGCGGCTGGCATTGCCAAGCAACAGCTCCGCCTTGGTGCCGTAGCGGCGCACCAGGCGGCGGGCAAGCGGTTCGGCGAGGAACGAATAACGCCGCCTCAGCTTGTCAACCTGTGCCTCGTAACCGCGGACCGGGAAGTCGCCGCCCGGCAGATGGCTTTTGGCGGTCCACGGGGCGCCCTTGGCGCCGATCGCAGCACCGATCTTCTCCAGCGCATGTTCGGAAAGCCGGCGATAGGTGGTGAGCTTGCCCCCGAAGACGTTGAGCAGCGGCGCGGCGTCACCTTCACCTTCCAGCTTCAGCACATAGTCGCGCGTCGCCTCCTGCGCCTTCGAGGCGCCGTCGTCATAAAGCGGCCTGACGGCCGAATAGGTCCAGACGATATCCTCCGGCCTGACCGGCTCCTTGAAATATTCCGACGCCGCATTGCAGAGGTAGACGGTCTCCTCCTCGGAGATCCGGACATCCCGGGGATCGGCGGTGTAGTCGTGATCCGTGGTGCCGATCAGGGTGAAGTCGCCCTCATAGGGGATGGCGAAGATGATGCGGTTGTCAGGATTCTGGAAGAAATAGGCTCTCACGTCGTCGAATTTCTTCTTCACGACGATATGGCTGCCCTGGACGAGGCGGACATGGTGGGCTTCGTTCTGGCCGAAGGCGGAACGAATGACATGGTCGACCCAGGGACCGGCGGCGTTGACCAGCATGCGGGCCTGGTGGCTGTCAATGCGACCAGAGACGGTATCGGTGGTCTCGATCTGCCACAGGCCATTCTCGCGCCTTGCCGACACCACCTTGGTGCGCGGCATGATCAGCGCACCCTTGTCGGCGGCATCGCGGGCGTTCAACACCACCATGCGGGCATCGTCGACCCAGCCGTCGGAATATTCGAAGGCCTTGGAAAACAGCGCCTTCAGCGGCTTGCCGGCCGGATCGCTGCGCATGTCGAGCACCGATGTCGGCGGCAACAGCTTGCGGCCGCCAAGATGGTCGTAGAGGAAGAGGCCGAGCCGGATCAGCCAGGCCGGGCGGATGCCGCCCTTGTGGTAGGGCAGCACGAAGCGCAGCGGCCAGATAATGTGCGGCGCCATCGCCCAGAGGATCTCGCGCTCCATCAGCGATTCGCGCACCAGGCGGAACTCGTAATGCTCGAGGTAACGCAGGCCGCCATGGATCAGTTTGGTGGCGCCCGACGAGGTACCCGAGGCGAAATCGTTCATCTCCGCCAGCGCCACCGTATAGCCGCGCCCGACGGCATCGCGTGCAATGCCGCAACCGTTGATGCCGCCACCGATGACGAATATGTCGTGAATATTTCGGCCCAATTCCCCCTCCGAGCCCGCCGTCGATTTCGCATCGCACAAAACTTGCGCAATTGCGAAAGTAACATCAGTTAAAACGAAAGGAATACGAATGTCAAACGAATGTTTGTGAGGGTCCGTTGTCTAGCGAGATCTGCCGTTCGTTTCGATCAGTTTCACATTGTTTTCGAGGCAGAGATTGCGGATCGACGGCACAGGACAGCGATCGGTGATGAAGGTATGAACCTGGGAAAGCTGACCGATCCTGACCGGTGCGGTACGTTCGAACTTCGTCGAATCGGCAACGAGAATGACATGCCGGGCATTGGCGATGATGGCCTGGGCGACCTTCACTTCGCGAAAGTCATAGTCAAGAAGCGCGCCATCGACATCGATCGCCGACGCGCCGATCACGGCGTAATCGACCTTGAACTGGCGGATGAAATCGACGGCCGCCTCGCCGACGATCCCGCCGTCCGAACCGCGCACGACCCCGCCGGCAATGACGACCTCGATTGCCGGAAAAAGGCGTAATCTATTGGCAACGTTGATATTATTGGTGATCACCATCAGCTCGTGATGGTTGGCGAGCGCCTCGCCCACCGCCTCTGTCGTCGTTCCGATATTGATGAAGAGCGAGGCCCCGCTCGGAATCAGCTCGACCGTGGCAATGCCGATCGCCTGTTTCTCGGAAGCGGCGATCTGACGGCGCGCTTCGTATTTGACATTCTCCGTCCCACTCGGGAATGTGGCGCCGCCATGGATGCGCGTCAGCACCTGCGCATCGCAGAGATCGTTCAGGTCCTTGCGGATCGTCTGGGGCGTCACCGAAAAGCGGGAGGCGAGCTCCTCGACCAGCACCCTGCCGCTCGATTTCGCAATCGCCACGATTTCAATTTGCCGGTCGGTCAAGAACATGAGCGCGCGCCTTTCGATCTGCTTTCGTTTTAAAGAAAGCGAACCGCAGCGCAATGCCTATCTGTTACCGGGCCGCCTTCACGGCCCGAATTCGACGCTACCGCTTCCGCATCACGTTGACGACGAGCACACCGAGGATTGCCATGACGCCACCGACCGCGCCGAGCGCTGTCGGCGTTTCGCCCAGCCAGACGAACCCGATCAGCGTGGCGACCGGGGGAACACCGTAGAGGAAATTTGAGGCGCGGGCGGCCGTCAGCCGCTTCAGGGCGATTGCCCAGGTGAGATAGCCGATCGCGGTCGGGAAGATAACGAGATAGGCAACGCCCCAGTTCACCTCCACCGGTGCAGCGGCCAGCGCCTGAATCGTCGCCGGGACGGCCGGAAACAGTGGCACGGAACCGATGAGCAGGATCCAGGCAGTGACTGCAAGCGCCGGCAACCGCCCGAGCAGCGGCTTCTGCAGCACGCTGGCGATCGCCGAGCAGAGCGCTGCGCCAAGGATGAGGACGGCATTCGGATCGAGCTTGAAACCGTCGTCGGAGGCGACCGCAATCAGCGCCACGCCGCCGAAGGAAACCGCGGTGCCCGCCCAGCCCCAGCGGCCGAAGCGCTCGCCGAGCGCGAATGTGGCGATGAGGGCGGTGAAGACGGGCATGGTGTTGATGATGAAGCTTGCCGGTCCCGCCGCAACGGTCTGCTCGCCAGTGTTCAGCAGAACCGCATAGGCGGCGATGAAAAGCACGGCGGCAACAGACAGACGGAAAAAATCGCGTTTTTCCGGCATCGGCCGATAGATGACGAGATAGATGAGAGCAATGACGCCGGCTGCCACATAACGCGCCGTCGCCAGTTCGATCGGCGTCAGCGGTCCGAGACAGATGCGGATCACCACGAAGGAGGAAGCCCAGGAGAGGATGGTGACGATGATCGCCGCAAAGGCGACCAGATCGAACCCGCCTTGCTGTTTCGTCGAAACCGGTACGCTTGCCACCATGCTCATTTTCGCCTCCATGTGTTGCTGCGACAGTGATTAGGCCTTCGATGCGTGCTTGAAAAGCATCGCAATCGATGATCAAATGTGCGTATGGTTCACAGCTCGCCAGTTCTTCCGCCGCTCGATACGCTCGAGACCTTTGCCCGCGCCGCCCGGCTGGGATCATTTTCCGCCGCGGCCGAGGAAAGCGGCATCACCCACGGCGCGGTGTCGCGCCAGGTCTCGCGCCTGGAGCGCTGGATGGGCGTTCGCCTGTTTGTGCGCGAAGCCCGAGGCGTGCGCCTGACGCCGGAAGGCATGCGGTTTTTCGCGCGGGCGGAAGAAGCACTTGCACTCCTCGGCAATAGCGGCGAACGCTGGCTGCCTCGCCGCAACAAGGCGGTGGTACGCCTTTCGGTGACGCCCTCTGTCGCCTCTCTATGGCTGTTTCAACGCCTGCCGAAGCTCGAAGGAAACGAGCTGCATGTTGAGCTGACGCTCGAACACCGGCTGGCGGATTTCGGCGAAGGCACGGATCTTGCCATTCGCTGCGGCAAGGGACCATGGGCCGGGGTGCGCGCCCTGCCGCTCTGGCAGGAGAAATCGTTTCCAATCGCCGCCCCGGCGCTGGCGGAGCGGCTCGGCCAACGCTCCGATGCCTTGGCTCTGCTCGATCTGCCGATCCTGCATGATTCGAATATTGAGGGCTGGCGGCGTTGGCTCTCTCGTGAGGGCGTCGACTATATACCGCGCGGCCATGATCGGCGCTTCGAGGATTACAATCTGGTGATCGATGCCTGTGCCCAGGGCCTCGGGATCGCGCTCGCGCGGCCGCCGCTGTCGGATGCCGCGCTGGCCACCGGGCGCGTCGTCACTGTCTCGGAGCGGACGCTCGATTATCATGTGGCCTTTCACCTGATTAGACCGGACGAGGCCCTTAGAAGTCCTGCCATCGAATTCGCCAGCCGCCTCCTGCGTGAGGCCGGCCATGACGAGGCGACGATCGCTACTTTTATCGCACCCGGCCGCGCGAAAGCGTAGGCGGATCGGACGGCCCGCGCTAGATCGAGCCAGTTGATTTCAGAGCAGACAAACGACGGCATTGCCGCTGCGCAGGCCAAGGGAAAGAACCGCGGCGCCAGCCACTCGACACCAAGAAAGTCGAGGCCGCTGTGAAGCTTTTTATTGCTGGAACTTCGCCGTCGGAAACTGCGATGCAACTTGGCCTAGGCCGCTCAACTCTCTATCGCGAATGCACCAGCTAGCTAGT
Organism: Rhizobium leguminosarum; assembly: GCF_001679785.1. Taxonomy (NCBI): domain Bacteria; kingdom Pseudomonadati; phylum Pseudomonadota; class Alphaproteobacteria; order Hyphomicrobiales; family Rhizobiaceae; genus Rhizobium; species Rhizobium leguminosarum. The sequence goes on along the minus strand of NZ_CP016293.1, from coordinate 15,496 downwards.
TTCCGTCCATAAACGCTGGTTTTCTTGAGCTTGCAGCGCACTTGGGTTCCGCTTGGTGGCCGCTTTGAAGCCATGCGGTGTGGCTCATGGGTGCTAATTGCGGCGGCCAGGATTTCTGGTGGACATGCGCGCATTGGCAACTGCCGGCGTCACGCCGGTCCGGTTTTGGCTGGCGACATGGGATGTCAGGTCGGCCTGAGGCGGGCGAAGAGGGCGAGATTGTATGCGACCACCGAGGACCAGACATAAGCCTTGAAGTGGTCGAGCCCACGCCAGGTGCAGCGCCCCAAGCCGTAGGCGCGTTTGAGGCAGGAGATGCCGGCCTCGATGCCGGCGCGGAAGTTGCGCAGCTTGCGATAGACCCAGCGGCTCTTGACCATGTCTTCGATCCTGAGGCCGCACTTCTTGTGGAAGGCCATGTCGCAGATGCCCCAGGCTTTGGCTCGGCTCAAATTATCGCGGCTGGCATAGCCGCCGTCGGCCGCCGCCTGACGCGGCGCCTCGCCCCAGATGCCGATGTGGCGTTCCAGCATCGGCAGCAAGCGCTCGCTGTCGGCCGGGTTGCCGGTTTCGACGACGAGGTCGAGGATCAGCCCGCTTGTGCCGGTGGTCAAATTGATCTTATGGCCATACTCGACGTCGCGGCTGCCTTTGACGATGATGTCGGCATGCGGCTCGAACAAACTGACCAGCTTGTCGCCAGCCGGCACCGCCTCGCCGGCCAGGACCCGCCGCTCGGTCTGGGCGATGATCCGTTCGATCAGCGGCTTATAGTGGCGGAGTTGGGCCTGCCAGAGTTCGACCGCCGGGCCCGCCGCCAAGGGCAGTTGCGCCGCCGCCTGTTCGAGATAGCTCAAGGTGGTGCGCGTGATCCTGACCAGCGCGCGATAGTGCTGAACTCGTTTCGGACGACCGCGGGTAAATTGGATCGCCCGGGATCGCTTCTTCGCCGCGCGGCAGTGATCGTGCCATGAGATGGCGCTGCCCAAGGAAGCCGCCTGCTGCAACAGCCGCACCATCACCCGCACGCAGTCCCACAAAAGACTACTGTCGCTCGGTTCGTGCATCAGCGCCGAAGTGACGGTGCTGTCGATGCGCACGACCTTGCCGCGTTCCACCTTGTCCTGCCGGGCGCTCGTCAACAGCACGCGATTGATCGCTTCAAAGGTCCCGGCCCGGATCGCGCTGATCGTCTTGTGCAAGACCGACTTCTTCGGGTTCCACCCCCACGGCAGCCGGGCAAAGGCCCGGAACGAGGCGGAATCTTCCAGATGAAAGGCCAACTCCTCATAACTCAACTGACGGTGTTGTTTGAGCAGGGCGCAACGCAGCACGGCCTCCGCCGGCAGGCCCTCGCGGCCGGTCTCCTTGACGCCGTGGCGGCGCAGGTCCTGCGCTACCAGCCCGAGCAGATCACGATGCTCATCCAGCCATTGCGACATGGCTTTCAGCTCGCGGCCGATCTCGTGTTCGGCGAAAAGATCGAATATATTGGCTTGGACGGTGCGTTCTTGGCGCATTGTCGGCTCCGGCGGTTGCGGGTTTGTCTTTAGAATCAATGGCTTGATCTAAAGTATACCTGAAACCGCCGGGCTTTGCCCGTCGCAATATCGCTATTCCTCCAATAATTTCAGTGGTTTACCGTTTGTGGACGGGCACTAGCTAGTTTCCGTCCATAAACGCTGGTTTTCTTGAGCTTGCAGCGCACTTGGGTTCCGCTTGGTGGCCGCTTTGAAGCCATGCGGTGTGGCTCATGGGTGCTAATTGCGGCGGCCAGGATTTCTGGTGGACATGCGCGCATTGGCAACTGCCGGCGTCACGCCGGTCCGGTTTTGGCTGGCGACATGGGATGTCAGGTCGGCCTGAGGCGGGCGAAGAGGGCGAGATTGTATGCGACCACCGAGGACCAGACATAAGCCTTGAAGTGGTCGAGCCCACGCCAGGTGCAGCGCCCCAAGCCGTAGGCGCGTTTGAGGCAGGAGATGCCGGCCTCGATGCCGGCGCGGAAGTTGCGCAGCTTGCGATAGACCCAGCGGCTCTTGACCATGTCTTCGATCCTGAGGCCGCACTTCTTGTGGAAGGCCATGTCGCAGATGCCCCAGGCTTTGGCTCGGCTCAAATTATCGCGGCTGGCATAGCCGCCGTCGGCCGCCGCCTGACGCGGCGCCTCGCCCCAGATGCCGATGTGGCGTTCCAGCATCGGCAGCAAGCGCTCGCTGTCGGCCGGGTTGCCGGTTTCGACGACGAGGTCGAGGATCAGCCCGCTTGTGCCGGTGGTCAAATTGATCTTATGGCCATACTCGACGTCGCGGCTGCCTTTGACGATGATGTCGGCATGCGGCTCGAACAAACTGACCAGCTTGTCGCCAGCCGGCACCGCCTCGCCGGCCAGGACCCGCCGCTCGGTCTGGGCGATGATCCGTTCGATCAGCGGCTTATAGTGGCGGAGTTGGGCCTGCCAGAGTTCGACCGCCGGGCCCGCCGCCAAGGGCAGTTGCGCCGCCGCCTGTTCGAGATAGCTCAAGGTGGTGCGCGTGATCCTGAGCAGCGCGCGATAGTGCTGAACTCGTTTCGGACGACCGCGGGTAAATTGGATCGCCCGGGATCGCTTCTTCGCCGCGCGGCAGTGATCGTGCCATGAGATGGCGCTGCCCAAGGAAGCCGCCTGCTGCAACAGCCGCACCATCACCCGCACGCAGTCCCACAAAAGACTACTGTCGCTCGGTTCGTGCATCAGCGCCGAAGTGACGGTGCTGTCGATGCGCACGACCTTGCCGCGTTCCACCTTGTCCTGCCGGGCGCTCGTCAACAGCACGCGATTGATCGCTTCAAAGGTCCCGGCCCGGATCGCGCTGATCGTCTTGTGCAAGACCGACTTCTTCGGGTTCCACCCCCACGGCAGCCGGGCAAAGGCCCGGAACGAGGCGGAATCTTCCAGATGAAAGGCCAACTCCTCATAACTCAACTGACGGTGTTGTTTGAGCAGGGCGCAACGCAGCACGGCCTCCGCCGGCAGGCCCTCGCGGCCGGTCTCCTTGACGCCGTGGCGGCGCAGGTCCTGCGCTACCAGCCCGAGCAGATCACGATGCTCATCCAGCCATTGCGACATGGCTTTCAGCTCGCGGCCGATCTCGTGTTCGGCGAAAAGATCGAATATATTGGCTTGGACGGTGCGTTCTTGGCGCATTGTCGGCTCCGGCGGTTGCGGGTTTGTCTTTAGAATCAATGGCTTGATCTAAAGTATACCTGAAACCGCCGGGCTTTGCCCGTCGCAATATCGCTATTCCTCCAATAATTTCAGTGGTTTACCGTTTGTGGACGGGCACTAGCTAGGTCAGACGCTCCGAGCAACAGGATTTCTTATGATACGCAGCTCCTCGCGAAGCAATATCCTGAAACACACGGTACGATCCGATGCAGAAAAAGCGCGCATTTGTGCCGCTAACAATGCAGACCTGTATCAGGCGATATTCCGTGCCCATGGACTGCCTGATCAGCGAACCAGTGCATTTTGGTCAAGCGATGCGATCGCACCCCCCTACTATTCCAACATGACGACACTCGACCCGGATGCAACAGAGGAACAGCTGATTGAAATCGGTCGGCTGACAGATCGGCTAGGACGGCGACCTGGTTTCAAAGACGGGTTTTCCAGGCTCGATCTCGTCAACAAAGGGTTCCAGTTGTTGTTTTCAGCATCATGGATTTGGGCTGAACCTCGCAGAATTTCAGCGCGTGCGCCTCAGGATTGGGCCTGCATTCGCGATGCATCGGCACTGGATCGCTGGGAACATTCCTGGAAAGTGTCTGGTAGCCAGACCGATGCCAACGTCTTCACACCGGCTCTGCTTTCCGATCCCAACATGCATATCTATGGCCGATGGGCCGGCGATAGTTTTGATGCTGGCTGTATCGTAAATCGATCAACCCAGGCTGTAGGGATCTCCAATATCTTTAACATGACTGGTACGCCGCAGGCCTTCCGAGATGCCATTTCGCTGGCCACTATCGCCTTTTCGCCCGATGTGCCGCTAGTCGGGTATGACAGTGGCGCAGCGCTAAACGAAATGATAAAGCTCGGCTTCAGGTCGGTCGGCAAACTGAGGATTTGGCTATCTGACGACGCTTCCTAAGCATCTTTCTCTATTTGTTCTCAAATAGCGTAGTTTGATGTGAAACCAACGCTACGCCCTCTATCGTGCTCTGGCGGCGTGCCGTAGCCATCCCCGATCTTCCGACAATGCCCAACCAGGATCTCGTCCTCGCCGGGCGTTGCCATTCGAATATCCATCATGTCGTGATCCGGCTTGGGCATGCGAGGGTGCGAAATCGTGCCTCGGACGAGATGACGTCCCCTGCCGCGACGCGGCAGGGGACGTCAAAAAGGCCATATCAATTCGCTGGTGTGAGCGTCATCGAGGCGCTGCCGGCCGCAACGTTGAGGCCGAGCTGGCCTGTCAGGCTGACCGTCTGCAGATGGATCGAGCCGGAAGTGCCGCCGACCAGGAGATTGGCGCCGACACCGGCGCCGAGCGTCGCTTCGGCGGTGGCGCCGACGTAGAGGCCGGCGAGCGATCCGCGGTGATAGCCGGCCGTCGGCGCGAACACGGCCCAGATCAGGCGGCTGCGCGTGGTGAAGCCAAGGTCGATGCCGAGCTTTCTCATTTCACCGGTATAACGATCCGAAAGTTCGTTGCCGACGGTCGACTGGAAGATGCAGTCGGCCTCTTTGGAGGAACCGAGGACGTAACCCGTGCCGCCGCCGATATCGCAGGTGAGGTAACCGATCTTCACGCCATTGCGCAGGTCCGGCTCTTCATATGTCCTGGTGCCGAGATCGGCGGCATTGACCGCCCCAGCGCCGACAAACGTCAACGATACTGCGGCAAACGCCGTCGCAAGAATTTTGTTCATAAGTCTCTCCTTCTCAAATCGTGACGGGAGCATACCCGGCTACTCGCCACCAGATTCGGCAACAGATAACGGACGGAACCGCAAAACGACCCGAACCGGCATCATTTACGCATCGCATGTCAAAGCGCCTGGGAGGGCGCAAGCGACAAACACGCTTACGGTTCAGCTCCCATTGGGACATTACGAAGGCACCTTTTCGCGTCATCCGTTTATTTCACGATCTTGTCAGGGATGGTTGCCGGAAAGGCACGATCCTGATCGTCGTCAACTCTGGACGAGCGGTATCATGCACATCGCAGGCGCCCCTATTTGGATAGGCGATCGATGATCGCGCAGGTTGCCATGCCGTATAGATAGCTGTACTATTTGAAGATACTCTCCATGCAGTACTGCAACTGGAGAGGAAACGGCATGATTGCTTGGCATTGCCGCAGAATTTCCGCTTGTTTTCCGGAATTCTGCTTCTGTTCGAACAGAAACTAAGTCTGAATTTGAGAAATATAATCAGGCGATATTTTCGCGGGGGCCGGACAATCGTACGCCCGCCGATCTCTATTGGAGATAACGGGTAATTTATCGGGAGGGAAAGATGCGCATACGCAGGACAAACATCATACTGGCGGGATGCCTTGCCGTCTCCGCCTGCCAGTCCGGCCCGACGTCGCAGGCCGTCTCGGATCGTAATTCCGAATTCGGCTGCATCGCGGGAACCGTCGGCGGCGCGATTGTCGGTGGCTTGATCGGCAGCACGATCGGCGCCGGAACCGGGCAGGTGCTTGCTGTCGGCGCCGGCATCGGCGGCGGCGGTTACGTCGGCAACCGTCTGGCTTGCCGCTAATTGGGGAGGGATATCAAGCGATGAAGACCTTGGCTTTGGTGACCACATTCGTACTGTGCCAATGCGGTGGGGCAGTGGCGCAACAACAGCAACAGCCCGGATCGATGTATCAGGGCCAGATGGATGGGCTTGACACAAATACCAGCAAGACCGTCGACCGATCGGAATACGAGACCTTCATGGGCACGGCTTTCGGAAGTCTCGACAAGAACAAGGACGGCAGCCTGCAGTCCGACGAGACGGTGCAGATCCTGACGGTCGAGCAATTCACTTTGACCGACGCGAACCACAACGGCCGCATTAGCCGAAGCGAATTCATGCAGCGGGTGATGGCGGATTTCGCGACAGCCGACCACGACCGGGACGGAAACCTTCAGTGACGGAGACGTCAAACCAATGTGGTAATAAAGGAAAACCCGGCGGATGTTTCGCCGGGTTTTTATACTTTAATCTGGTCGCATTATACTTTTCGCATCAGTCGCATGACGAGCGATACGACGAACAGCACCAGGAAAATGAAGAACAGAACCTGGGCAATGGAAGCTGACGCCCCTGCGATGCCGCCAAATCCGAGGACGCCGGCAATCAAGGCCACGACGAGAAATACCAGAGCGTAGTAAAGCATCGCAATCTCCTTGTACGTTGCTGCGGAGATAACGGAGACGGCCGCATTTGGTTCCCGTCCCCCTGATGGCCGGGACATGCGGCGTCGCATCGGCTCCCTTCAGCCGACGTGAAAGACGCCGCTGTACGTCCGGTCGCCTTCATTCGGCTCCGGAGGTTCGGCTGCGTCGAGATAGGCCTTGAGCGGCCCGGTCAGGACGAACCAGATGCTGGCTCCCAGCATGAAATAGGCTCCCACCGGATCGTCGATGCGGGCGATGAACGGAAGGCAGGCCGATGCGAAGAGGACGATGATCCGCACCGACCACTCCGCCTCACGTTTGGCGATGGCGCGCGCTCTCAGCGACTTGTATTCCCGGGCGCCGTAACCGCCTTGCCCTGCCTTCACAGCCGAAAGCAGTTTTCGCGCGGACGGCAGCGCCAGCATGATCAGCGCTGCAACACTGAGCGTGAAGGTCTCGCCCGCCATGACCTGCCCGCTCGCGATCAGGAGAAAGGAGAGCACAACGAGGTTCCACGTCGGCTCCAGCAGCTCCGGCGGTTGCCGCGTGCGGAAATGCCAACTCCGCAGCAAACCCGCCGCGCCGTGCAGTAGCGGCTGATCGATATAACGATTGATCCAGTCCATGCCGATGCGCCCGTCCCCGTTGCAGAAGAGGCCTCCGAACACCACGGAATTTGGTCATCATCGTGGCAACAACCGCCGAATCCGTCCGCAACCGATCAACCGCGTGTCGCAACCCCTAAAATTTGAGGCCGATTTCAGACGCGCGAGCCGTCTAGCGCAATTCCTGCGCGACCTCCCAGAGATGGCCTGACGGATCCGCAAAGGCCGCGGTGCGGCGGCCCCATGGACGATCGATCGGACCGTTGAGCAGCGTGACCCCGAGTTTGCGCAGTTCTGCACAAACCGCATCGACGTCATCGACCTTGATCGTCAGCAGCACGCGTGCGCCCGAACCGGGCTCAGACACTGCGACAGGCTGGACCAACTGAGGCGCCTGCGCTGCATCGAGCAGATTGATCATCGCTCCCGAGAATTTCAGGACCGCCGATACCGCGTCCTGATAGACGACCTCTGGCGCAAAGACATTTTGGTAGAACGCTTTGGCCGCGTCGATATCATCGACGAACAGGGTGACGACCTCGATCCGGTCCAACAGCATGGGCATTTTTCTCCTCCGTTGCTTCGACCGGCCAACCGTTATCGCTGGCCGGCTCACTGCTGGTCGCTTCGACGCGAACGGTTTCGACATGCTTCAAAAAAATCCGTCAGCTTCGCAGGCCGGGCGCCTCGTGGCCGGTGCGCGCCACATATTCGGTATAGCCGCCGCCATATTGATGGATGCCCTCGGGCGTCAGCTCCAGCACCCGGTTGGAGAGTGCGGCCAGGAAATGCCGGTCGTGCGAGACGAACAGCATCGTGCCCTCATATTGCGACAGCGCCTTGATCAGCATTTCCTTGGTGTCGAGGTCGAGATGGTTCGTCGGCTCGTCAAGCACGAGCAGGTTCGGCGGGTCGAACAGCATTATTGCCATCACCAGCCGCGCCTTCTCACCGCCTGACAGCACCCGGCACCGCTTCTCGATATCGTCGCCGGAAAAGCCGAAACATCCGGCCAGCGCACGCAGAGGCCCCTGCCCCGCCTGGGGAAAACGGTATTCCAACGATTGGAAGACGGTGTGCTCGCCATCGAGAATATCCATGGCGTGCTGGGCGAAATAGCCCATCTTGACGCTGGCTCCGAGAGCGACGCTGCCTTCGTCAGGCTCGGCGGTGCCCGTGACCAGTTTCAGCAGCGTCGATTTGCCGGCGCCGTTGATACCCATGATGCACCAGCGTTCCCGGCGCCGCACCATGAAATCCAGCCCTTCATAGATGCTTCGACTGCCGTATTTCTTGTGAACGTTCTTCAGGCTGACCACGTCCTCGCCGGAACGCGGCGCCGGTTGGAAGTCGAAGGATACCGCCTGGCGGCGCTTGGGCGGCTCCACCCGGTCGATCTTCTCCAGCTTCTTGACGCGGCTCTGCACCTGCGAGGCATGCGAGGCGCGCGCCTTGAACCGCTCGATGAACTTGATTTCCTTGGCGAGCATTGCCTGCTGGCGTTCGAACTGGGCCTGCTGCTGTTTCTCGTTCTGCGCCCGCTGCTGCTCATAGAATTCATAGTCGCCGGAATAGGTCGTCAAGGCGCCGCCGTCGATCTCGATGATCTTGGTGACGATGCGGTTCATGAACTCGCGGTCGTGCGAGGTCATCAGCAGCGCGCCTTCATAACCCTTCAGGAACTCCTCCAGCCAGATCAGGCTTTCCAGATCCAGATGGTTGCTCGGCTCGTCGAGCAGCATGACATCCGGGCGCATGAGCAGGATGCGGGCGAGCGCCACACGCATCTTCCAGCCGCCTGACAGCGCGCCGACATCGCCATCCATCATCTCCTGGCTGAAGCTCAAGCCCGCGAGCACTTCGCGCGCCCGTCCCTCGAGCGCGTAACCGTCCAGCTCCTCGTAGCGCGCCTGCACCTCGCCATAGCGCTCGATGATCTCTTCCATGTCGTCGGCCTGCTCGGGATCGGCCATGGCGGCTTCGAGCTCGCGCAACTCCGCAGCAACGATGCTGACAGGCCCGGCGCCGTTCATCACCTCGGCGACGGCGCTGTGGCCGGCCATCTCGCCGACGTCCTGATTGAAATAGCCGATGGTGACGCCCTTCTCGCAGGAGACCTGGCCTTCGTCGGGCTGCTCCTCGCTATTGATCATCCGGAAGATCGTCGTCTTGCCGGCACCGTTCGGGCCGACGAGACCGATCTTCTCGCCTCTGTTGAGCGCTGCGGACGCCTCGATGAAGAGGATGCGGTGGCTGAGCTGCTTGCTGATATTTTCGATACGGATCATGGTTTGCGCGGCGCCTGGAGAAGGAGATTTGGCGCGCTTATGCCATGCGGGGAAACCGCAGGATAGCCCTGTTCCCACCCTCTCGATCAAGAGTATCATGCCGAAAGGCGTGAGCGGTTCTCGAACGACATCATGCTCACCTTCTTTAATTTGGAACAGGATTGGATAATATCGCGGCTCACGCCAACGGAGACCTGTGCCAATGAGCGTTCGTCCGCCACAGTCCTTCAGACAATCCGAGCAGGATAGAAGCGGCTTCAACGTCGTCGAATACGAGTTGATGTCGGAACGAGCCGATTCTCTCGGACGTCACGGGCTGAAGGTGGAGGCGGCGCTTGCCGCTCTGAAGGCCTGGACTCCCGACCGGCAGTGCGGCGAAGACCGCGAGAGGCTTCTCAACGAAGCGTCCGATGCCGTCTGGGCATTCTTCATCCAGCGCGAGATCTGCGGCTTGCGGAACAACCGCGACGCCATTCAGCGCTACGGCATCCCGAACGAAGTGATCGCGAGATTGGGCGCGATGCGGAAATGACGAGGGCAGCGGCTGGTTGGTGTGCTGCCGTCCCGCCCCTCTATTGGGTGGAAATCCCCGGTTCGGAACGGTATGGCTTGGTGCCGCACCAATTCGAAAGGAAACGTGATGCCAATCTCCATCCGGATCGGGAATCAGGATCTCACCGTCGATGTCTCCTCCCTCGGCGCCGAGATGCAGGCGCTCACGTCAAGCGACGGACGCTCTTGGTTATGGACCGGCGACGCAGCCTTCTGGACCGGGCGGTCTCCGATCCTGTTTCCGATCGTCGGCAAGGCGTCTGATGACAAGATCGCAATCGACGGTACGGTCTATCCGATGGCCCAGCATGGCTTTGCCCGCCGCAGCGAATTCGTGCTTGCGGCCTCCACTGAGACGATGTGCCGGTTCGAACTGGTCGCCTCGCATGCGACGCAGGCGGTGTATCCTTTCGATTTTCAGCTGGCCGTGGTGCATGCGGTGGAGGGCCGCGCGTTGACTGTCACGGCCGAGGTCACCAATCGCGACCGGAAGCCGATGCCCTTCGGCCTCGGATTCCATTCGGCCTTCGCCTGGCCGCTGCCCGATGCTGCCGGGCGCGACCATATCGTCATGCTCTACAATAAAGGCGAGCCGGCGCTTGTCCGGCTGGAAGGTGGCCTCATCAATCCAGCGGCCCTGCCCTCGCCGTTTAATGCCGGCCGGCTGGTGCTCGATCATTCGATGTTCGAGCAGGATGCGATGATTTTCCCTGATGGTGCGGGCGACGGCTTGAGTTACGGCGCCGAAGGCGGGCCGGCCATGCAGTTCCATTTCGAAAACCTGCCCAATCTTGCGCTGTGGACCAAACCGGGCGCGCCCTTCCTCTGCATCGAGCCCTGGCACGGGACGGCTGCGGAAGCCGGGGGCTCGAGCGAGCTGTCGAAGAGGCCGTCGACCACAATCCTGGCGCCGGGCGCGGTGGCAAGCTTCGCCTTCACGGCCAAAATTCCGGAATAGGGCAGACAGAAAAGCGCTCGCCGGGAAGCCGAGCGAGCGCCAGGGATCTTCAGTGAGCGCCGGCGCCAGCACCGACCCGCGGTTTCTGGGTGAGCAGCAGGGCGGCCGCTGCAATGGCAAGAACCACGCCGATGACGGCGAAGGTATCGGCAAAACCCAGGATGAGGGCCTGGCGTTTGACGACCTGGCCAAGCGCCACGACGGCCTTCTGGGCTGCGACGGCATGGTCGGAGACACCATGCTGCACGAAGTAACCGGTCAATTGGTCGAGACGGGTGCGGACTTCATCACGGCCGAGCGTCACCGACTGGCCGATGATGTTCGAGTGGAACTGCTCGCGTTTGGTCGAGCTGCATCGGCTGCTTGTCGAGTGTCAGGGCAAGCGCGACCGCCATGATGGCGCTCGGGATGGCATTGATGAAGAAGATCGTCTGCCAGACGATTGCGGCTCGGGCGAAGATGTGCGCCGATCTGTTCCTGAAAGGTTGCGCGCTCTGAAGCATCGTTCGGGCTTCAGAGCGCGATGATTTTCGCCAGAGCAATTCCAGCAAAAATGCGCGGCGGTTTGCGTCCACCCTCAGTTCGGCGGCGCGCCCAGCGCATGCAGGATGCCGCGCAGTTCGGCGAGACCGCGCATGCGGCCGATGGCCGGGTAGCCTGGTGTGACGACCTTGTCCAGGTCGTCGAGCATGCGGTGGCCATGGTCCGAGCGGAAGACGATGGTGTCTTGCGCACCGCGGCGGCGGTCTTCCGCGACCAGTTCGCTGAGAACGGCGACCATATCGACGTCGCCTTCCAGATGGGCGCTTTCATGGAACGTCCGGCCGTCACCCTCGCGCGTCGTGGCGCGCAGATGGGCGAAGTGGATGCGCGAGGCAAAGCGTCGGGCGATCGCCGGAAGGTCGTTTTCGGCGCGCACGCCGAGGCTGCCGGTGCAATAACACATGCCGTTCGCAGCCGACGGCACCGCATCGAAGAGAGCGGCATAGTCGTCCGCCGTCGAGGCGATGCGCGGCAGGCCGAACAGCGAACGCGGCGGATCGTCGGGATGCAGCGTCAGCTTGACGCCGCGCGCTTCGGCCGCCGGCGTCACCGCCTCCAGGAATTCGATCAGGTGCCGGCGCAGCCTTGCAGCATCGATGCCACTATAGGCGACGAGCTTTTCGCGGAAAGCCGGAATGGTCAGAGGTTCGGTGGTCGACCCCGGCAAAGCCGAGGTGATGATGCGGGTGATGTCGGCGATCTCGTCGTCCGTCATCGCTTCGAAAACGATACGCGCCCGTTCGCGGTCTTCGCTGGAATAGTGCTGCGCCGCATCCGGCCGTTCCAGGATGAAGAGATCGAAGGCTGCAAAACGCTCGTGATCGAAGCGCATGGCGGTAGCGCCGGTCGGTGTCACGAAATCGAGTTCGGTGCGGGTCCAGTCCACCACCGGCATGAAATTATAGCAGACGATCGGAATACCGCAGGCGGCGACCGCTTCGAGGCTGGCGATCCACGCCTCGATTTCGGCCTTCGCCTCCCCGCCCTTGCGCTTGACGGCGTCGGGGATCGGGATGCTCTCGACGACCGACCAGACGAGCGGCGAGCGGCCGCCGGGCGTCGTCTCGATCAGAGCCTGGCGTTCGCGCACTTCCTTCTCCGTCCAGGCCCTGCCGATCGGCACCTGATGCAGCGAAGAGACGATATTCGTCGCGCCCGTCTGGCGGACATCGTCCAGCGTCACCGGCGCTTCCGGCCCGAACCATCTCCAACCCTGTCGCATCCTTCTTCCTTCCCTCTCGCTTTTCGTTTCGTGTTCTGGCCTGCTGTCAGCAGAAATAATCGGGGTAACGCGCGCGCAACTCGTCGACATCGGGAATGACGGCACTCAGATGATGGATCATCGCACTGCGTGCCCCCGCCGCATCATGGACTGCGAGCGCATCGCGGATGATCATATGTTCGGGCACGACATTATCCATACGTCCGAGCACCGGCAACGTCAGCCGCCGTGCCCGGTCGATCTGCACCTTGACCGTTTTCAGGATTGCCCAGATGCCGGGATAACCCGATATCTGCGTGATCGCCTCATGAAAGGCCTCGTCCTCCTCATGGAAGCTCGAAGCATTGCCGGTCGCGGCATGGGCCTGCTGGCGGGCAATGATGGTATCGAGACGAGCGATATCGGCCGCCGTCGCGCTCAGAGCCGCAGCCTCGACGGTCGCGCCTTCGAGCGCCTTGCGCACGACGACCGCCTCAGGGATTGCCGAGACCGGCACCCGCGACACGACGGTGCCCGACTGCGGGTAGATATCGACCAGTCCGCCTTCGGAAAGCCGGAGCAGCGCCTCGCGCACCGGCGTGCGGCTGACGCCGAAATCATCGGCGATCCGCTTTTCCTGCAGCAGCATGCCGGGCGGCATCCGCAGCGACACGATGTCGGCATAGAGGCGATCGTAGATGGCGCCAGCCGTGGTGATACGGCGCAGCCTGCCCCGGGCCTCCCGCGACGTCGGGACGACCAAAACTTCGGCTTCTGATGCTTGCTGCATGGATATACCGGGACGCTGAAACTCAGTGGCATACTAGTATATCAGCTTTATCGCGGTGCCAAGACATGCCGCTCAAGATTCGGCGCTTGGCGAATTGAGCAAGTCGACCCGCGGGCTGAAGGCAAAAACATGGAACGGCAATTGCAGTGCGCAAGCGCGGGTGAACGGCATAGACCTCGCGGAAATGGAAAGCCGATCTCTGCGCCGAGGCACTCTTTGTTTGGAACTTAGATCGGCCAAGTTGGTTGAGATTCGCAAGGAGACCCTCATGAAAAAGCCAGCACCACGCAAGACAAACGAAAATACGACTGACGGCGGCCGGCCGAAATCTCCACCTGCCGCGGACGCAGGCGGACGGAAGATGGTTCGGCGAGCCGCAAACCAAATCGACAGGCTGAGCGGCGGGTCGCCAGCAGCCAGCCGCGAGGAGGAGATCCGAAGAAGGGCATATTCCCTGTGGGAGAAAGAAGGCAGGCCGGAAGGCAAGCACGGGCATCACTGGACCCTGGCCGAACATGAACTCGATGCGCAGCAGGGTGAAGCCGATAATCCCCCAAACCTCGCAGCATTGCGAGAGGCGTCGCGCGAACATACCGATGCATTCCTCGTCAAGACCGATCTCGAGGACGCCGATCAACGCGAAGCCTCCCCCGGCACACGCGAGCAGGATTGAACTTTCCGGCTCGCGCCAATCTCAGACCTCTTGCCATTCAGAAAGGTCCCCGACATGACCGACAAACAGAACTTGAACGCCGGATTCACCGGAACGCCCACTGAGCAGCCGGAGGGATTGACCAAGGTCGCGAAGTCGGCGGCCAAAGAGATGAAACGTGAGGCTTATGCCGTCGCCTTCGGCGCCAGAGAGCACCCGTATACCGCAAGCGCATTGCTGCTCACCACCGGCATTGTTGCATTCGGGCTTGGCTATCTCCTTGGTCGATCGTCTGCGGAATCTTCGACACGCACATATTGGCGATAGCGGCAGCCGCTTCACTTCAACGAGGCGCATGTATCGGTTCTTCGCCGATCCCGATGATGCCGCCTATCAAACCTTCACATTGCGCCCGCACCTCAGACGTGTTTTCTGTTGAAGCCGGCCTTACCGTCGTACCCACTTGCCACCCATCATCGAACAGAACTACGTCTGTCCGGATGCCTGTTGCCGGAATACCACGTCGAATAAAGCCACAGATTGCACCGTGATCACAGCTTGACAGCTGTGATGACGATCCTTAGCGAGGCAGCATCGACACGGTCAGGACCGGCAAGTGAATTATTTTAGACAACTCAAGATGGCAGTGCTTGATCCGGGGGACGAGGCCGGAAGCGCACTCGACCGAAACAACCGCATTGCCGTCTTTGCCTTTGCAATCCTTCCAGGGCTTTCGCCGAACTTTAACTCCTTCATCCTCCTCGCATCGATGGTATGGGGCGTCTGCTGTCTGGCGACGGGCCGCCTCGTCTGGAACCTGTCGAAATCCGACCGGCTGGTTGCCATTGGCATGTCGATCTACCCGCTGGTGATGATCGCCAGCATCTTCATCAATCCGCCCTACTCCGAAGTACCAGACTGGATATTCCGGCTCCTGCCTTTCTTTTCCATCTGGCTGATATTGCCGCGGATGCGCCAATCTCCCGATGGCCGTCTCGTGCCGCTCTTTATCCTCGGCGCAGGCATCGGCATGATCGTCACCTTTCTTTTCAGTCTCCTGCAGATCATGTTTCTGATGGAGAGGGCAGAGGCTGGAACGTCCAACGCTGCGCTCCTCGGCGTGATAGGTATTCTGTTCGGCGGCATTGCGCTTCTCAACATTCAATCTCCCAGAAGCGTGGAGCAAAGAATTGCGATATTGGGATATGCCGCGGGTCTAGGCTGCGTTCTGCTTTCCGGAACGCGCTCGGCCTGGCTGGTCATTCCCATCCATATCGTCATCTTCCTCTGGTACTTTCGCAAACACAGCTTCCATCTGAGTTTGCGCAGCCTGGCTATTACCAGCTCGTTGCTGTTGGCGGGACTTATCACCCTGGGCAGCGGCCAGATCCTCCATCGCATCCAGGCGCTTCAGGAAAATCTGACATCGCTCGAACGCACCGACGGCGAGATCACGTCGCTGAGTGCCCGGTTCGCCTTGTACAAAGGCGCACTATCAGCAATCAGTAAGGACCCGTTGACAGGTTATG